>NZ_CP047639.1:0-300000 GCF_011046025.1 Proteus sp. ZN5 | reverse complement strand
TGGTGCTCTGAAGAGCATTCTGTCTGAATTGGTACGTCAAGATCGTCTGATCGTCGTAGAGAATTTTTCTGTTGAAGCGCCTAAAACTAAACTTTTAGCACAGAAACTGAAAGATATGGCTCTGGTTGATGTTCTGATCGTCACTGCTGATGTAGATGAGAATCTGTATTTAGCAGCACGTAACTTATATAAAGTTGATGTACGTGATGCAGCAACAATCGACCCTGTTAGCTTAATCGCCTTCGACAAAGTCGTCATGACTGCTGACGCTGTGAAGCAAGTTGAGGAGATGCTGGCATGATCCGTGAAGAACGTCTGCTGAAAGTACTGCGCGCGCCGCATGTATCTGAAAAAGCTTCTATCGCGATGGAAAAATCAAATACCATCGTTCTCAAAGTTGCTAAAGACGCGACCAAAGCAGAGATTAAAGCAGCTGTACAAAAACTGTTTGAAGTCGAAGTTGAAAGTGTAAACACTCTGCTGATGAAAGGCAAAGTGAAACGTCACGGTCAGCGTATTGGTCGTCGTAGCGACTGGAAAAAAGCTTACGTAACCCTGAAGGAAGGCCAGAATCTGGACTTCGTCGGCGGCGCTGAGTAAGTCGGAGGAGTAAAGAACAATGGCAATTGTTAAATGTAAACCTACGTCTCCGGGCCGTCGCCACGTAGTTAAAGTGGTAAACCCTGAGCTGCATAAAGGGAAACCTTATGCGCCATTGCTGGAAAAAAACAGCAAGTCCGGTGGTCGTAACAACAATGGTCGTATCACTACCCGTCATATCGGTGGTGGTCACAAACAGGCTTACCGTATTGTTGACTTTAAACGCAACAAAGATGGTATCCCTGCGACAGTAGAACGTCTGGAATATGATCCAAACCGTTCAGCTAACATCGCTTTAGTGCTGTATGCTGATGGTGAACGTCGCTACATTCTGGCTCCAAAAGGCCTGAAAGCGGGTGATAAAGTTCAGTCTGGCGTTGATGCTGCTATCAAAGCGGGTAACACCTTACCAATGCGTAATATCCCGGTTGGTTCTACAGTTCATAACGTAGAAATGAAACCAGGTAAAGGTGGTCAGTTAGCTCGTTCAGCTGGTACTTACGTTCAGATCGTTGCTCGTGATGGTGCTTATGTCACTATTCGTCTGCGTTCTGGTGAAATGCGTAAAGTTCCTTCTGATTGCCGTGCAACTATCGGTGAAGTAGGTAACTCTGAGCACATGTTACGCGTTCTGGGTAAAGCTGGTGCAAGTCGCTGGCGTGGTATTCGTCCTACCGTTCGCGGTACTGCGATGAACCCAGTCGATCACCCACATGGTGGTGGTGAAGGTCGTAACTTTGGTTTACACCCTGTAACACCTTGGGGTATCCAAACCAAAGGTAAGAAGACTCGTAAAAACAAACGCACTGAACATTTCATCGTTCATCGTCGTACTAAGAAATAATTAGAGGATAAGCCATGCCACGTTCTCTCAAGAAAGGTCCTTTTATTGACCTACACTTGCTGAAGAAGGTAGAGAAAGCGGTGGAAAGCGGTGACAAAAAGCCTGTTAAGACTTGGTCCCGTCGTTCAACGATCTTTCCTAACATGATCGGTTTGACCATCGCTGTCCATAATGGTCGTCAGCATGTTCCAGTTTACGTTTCCGACGAAATGGTTGGTCACAAACTGGGTGAATTCGCGCCGACCCGTACTTATCGCGGTCATGCAGCCGATAAAAAGGCTAAGAAAAAATAAGGTAGGAGGAAGAGATGGAAACTATCGCTATGCATCGCCACGCTCGTTCTTCTGCTCAGAAGGTTCGCTTGGTAGCTGACCTGATTCGCGGTAAGAAAGTGTCGCAAGCTCTGGAAATTTTAACCTTTACCAACAAGAAAGCTGCTGGTTTAGTGAAAAAAGTACTGGAGTCTGCTATTGCTAATGCAGAACACAACGATGGCGCTGACATTGATGATCTGAAAGTAGCTAAGATCTTTGTTGACGAAGGTCCTTCTATGAAGCGCATTATGCCTCGTGCAAAAGGCCGTGCAGATCGTATTCTGAAGCGCACCAGCCACATCACTGTGGTTGTGTCTGATCGCTGAGACTCTGGAGACTAGCAATGGGTCAAAAAGTACATCCTAATGGTATCCGCCTTGGCATTGTCAAGCCTTGGAATTCCACATGGTATGCGGGTACCAATGAATTCGCTGACAACCTAGACAGCGACTTTAAAGTACGTCAGTACTTAACTAAAGAACTGGCTAAAGCATCTGTATCTCGTATCGTTATCGAACGTCCTGCGAAAAGCATCCGTGTGACTATTCACACTGCTCGCCCAGGCATCGTTATCGGTAAAAAAGGTGAAGATGTTGAAAAACTGCGCAAAAACGTAGCGGATATCGCTGGCGTTCCTGCGCAAATTAATATCGCCGAAGTACGTAAACCTGAACTGGACGCAAAATTAGTTGCTGACAGCATCACTTCACAGCTGGAACGTCGTGTTATGTTCCGTCGTGCTATGAAGCGTGCGGTACAGAACGCTATGCGTTTAGGCGCTAAAGGTATTAAAGTGGAAGTAAGTGGTCGTTTAGGTGGCGCTGAAATCGCTCGTACTGAATGGTATCGTGAAGGTCGTGTACCTCTGCACACTCTGCGTGCAGATATCGACTACAATACCTCAGAAGCACAAACCACTTATGGTGTGCTCGGCGTTAAGGTATGGATCTTCAAAGGTGAGATCCTGGGTGGTATGGCTGCAGTTGAACAGGCGGAAAAACCGGCTGCTCAACCTAAAAAGCAGCAGCGTAAAGGCCGCAAGTAAGGAGAGTCGCTGATGTTACAACCAAAGCGTACAAAATTCCGTAAAGTGCACAAAGGCCGCAACCGTGGCTTAGCTGCTGGTGCGGATGTAAGCTTCGGGACTTACGGTCTTAAAGCTGTGGGCCGTGGTCGTCTGACTGCACGTCAGATCGAAGCGGCACGTCGTGCAATGACCCGTGCAGTTAAGCGTCAGGGTAAAATCTGGATCCGTGTGTTCCCAGACAAACCAATCACTGAAAAGCCGCTCGAAGTCCGTATGGGTAAAGGTAAAGGTAACGTTGAGTATTGGGTTGCCTTAATCCAGCCAGGTAAAGTCCTGTATGAAATGGATGGTGTGCCTGAAGAACTGGCCCGTGAAGCATTCAAGCTGGCGGCAGCAAAACTGCCTATCAAAACCACCTTTGTAACTAAGACGGTGATGTAATGAAAGCAAAAGAGCTGCGCGAAAAGAGCGTTGAAGAGCTGAACACAGAACTGCTGAACTTACTGCGCGAGCAGTTTAACCTGCGTATGCAGGCAGCAAGTGGTCAGTTACAACAGTCTCATCTGTTGAAACAAGTGCGTCGTAATATCGCACGCGTTAAGACTTTACTGACTGAGAAGGCGGGTGCGTAATGACCGATAAAATCCGTACTCTGCAAGGTCGTGTAGTTAGTGACAAAATGGAGAAATCTATTGTCGTTGCTATCGATCGTATGGTTAAACACCCATTATATGGTAAGTTTATCCGTCGTACGACCAAACTGCATGTACATGACGAGAACAACGAATGTGGAATTGGTGACGTAGTAGAAATTCGTCAAACACGTCCACTGTCTAAGACTAAGTCTTGGGCGTTAGTTCGCGTTGTAGAAAAAGCTGTTCTGTAATAAAATAGCCTTTTCGTACGAAATAAACGGCTCAAAACTGAACGAGCCGTTTATTTTTTCTGTCCATATCGAGAATGTGGTGTTATAATGCCGCTCCCTCGTATTATGGGATATTGAACGGCCTCTTCTAATGTGGAAGTGGCTCAGTAGTAGTTGACATTTAGCGGAGCACTAAAATGATCCAAGAACAGACTATGCTGAACGTGGCCGACAACTCCGGTGCACGTCGCGTAATGTGTATCAAGGTTCTAGGTGGCTCGCACCGTCGCTACGCAGATGTAGGTGACATCATCAAAATTACCATCAAGGAAGCAATTCCACGTGGTAAAGTTAAGAAAGGTGATGTACTGAAAGCGGTAGTGGTGCGCACCAAGAAGGGTGTTCGTCGCCCTGACGGTTCTGTCATTCGCTTCGATAGCAACGCTTGTGTATTGTTAAACAACAACAGCGAGCAAGTTATTGGTACGCGTATTTTTGGGCCGGTTACTCGTGAACTTCGTAATGAGAAGTTCATGAAAATAATCTCTCTGGCACCTGAAGTACTCTAAGGAGCAGGCAATGGCAGCGAAAATCCGTCGTGATGACGAAGTTATCGTTCTTACTGGTAAAGATAAAGGTAAGCGCGGTAAAGTAAAACAGGTTCTTTCTTCTGGTAAAGTTCTCGTTGAAGGTATCAATCTGGTTAAAAAACATCAGAAGCCAGTTCCGGCTCTGAATCAACCAGGTGGCATCGTTGAAAAAGAAGCGTTTATTCAAGTTTCTAACGTTGCACTTTTCAATGCGGCAACCGGCAAGGCTGACCGTGTAGGTTTTAGATTCGAAGACGGTAAAAAAGTTCGTTTCTTCAAATCTAATAAAGAAACTATCAAGTAATTTGGAGTATACGATGGCGAAACTGCATGATTACTACAAAGACGAGGTGGTCCAACAACTGATGTCTCAGTTTGGTTACCATTCTGTCATGCAAGTCCCTCGGGTCGAGAAGATCACCCTGAATATGGGTGTTGGTGAAGCGATTGTTGATAAAAAACTGCTGGACAATGCAGCAGCTGATTTAGCAGCAATCTCAGGTCAAAAACCTTTGATCACCAAAGCACGCAAATCTGTTGCAGGCTTCAAAATCCGCCAGGGCTATCCGATCGGCTGTAAAGTGACCCTGCGTGGCGAACGCATGTGGGAATTCTTTGAACGCTTGATCTCTATTGCTGTACCTCGTATTCGTGACTTCCGTGGTTTATCCGCTAAGTCATTTGATGGACGTGGTAACTACAGCATGGGCGTACGTGAGCAAATCATCTTCCCTGAAATCGATTACGATAAAGTGGATCGTGTTCGTGGTTTGGATATTACCATTACTACGACTGCGAAATCAGATGATGAAGGTCGCGCACTGTTAGCAGCGTTTAACTTCCCGTTCCGCAAGTAAGGCAGGGCATTCATGGCTAAGAAATCTATGAAAGCACGTGATGTAAAACGTGCGAATTTAGCTGAGAAATTCTTCGCAAAACGCGCAGAACTGAAAGCTATCGTTTCAGATGTGAACGTGTCTGACGAAGATCGTTGGAATGCTGTTCTAAAACTGCAAACTATGCCACGTGATTCAAGTCCTTCACGTCAGCGTAATCGCTGCCGTCAAACTGGACGTCCGCACGGTTTCCTGCGGAAATTTGGCCTCAGCCGTATTAAAGTCCGTGAAGCCGCTATGCGCGGTGAAATCCCGGGCCTTAGAAAGGCTAGCTGGTAATTACCATAATTGAATCACGGGAGTAAAGACAGATGAGCATGCAAGATCCCATCGCGGATATGCTGACCCGTATCCGTAACGGTCAGGCCGCGAACAAAGTTGCGGTCACAATGCCTTCCTCCAAGCTGAAAGTGGCGATTGCCAACGTGCTTAAGGAAGAAGGTTATATTGAAGATTTTAAAATTGAAGGCGACACTAAGCCAGAACTGGAAATCACTTTAAAATATTTCCAAGGTAAGGCTGTAGTAGAAAGCATTCAGCGCGTAAGCCGTCCAAGTCTGCGCATCTATAAAAGAAAAGATGAGCTGCCACAAGTTATGGCAGGACTGGGCATCGCTGTTGTTTCTACCTCAAAAGGTGTTATGACTGATCGTGCAGCTCGCCAAGCAGGTCTTGGTGGCGAGATTATCTGCTACGTAGCTTAATTCGGGAGGAAAGAATGTCTCGTGTGGCAAAAGCACCCGTCGTCATTCCTGCCGGCGTAGAGGTTAAACTCAACGGTCAGGTAATTACGATTAAGGGTAAAAACGGCGAGCTAACTCGTACTATCCATAATGCAGTTGAAATTCAACATGCTGACAACCAATTAACTTTCGCACCTCGCGATGGTTTTGCTGATGCTTGGGCACAGGCGGGTACTACTCGTTCTCTGTTAAATGCAATGGTTGTAGGTGTTACCGAAGGCTTCACTAAGAAACTGCAACTGGTAGGTGTAGGTTATCGTGCGTCTATTAAAGGCAATGCGGTTAACTTATCAGTAGGTTTTTCACATCCAGTGGAACACCAACTGCCAGCAGGCATCACTGCTGAATGTCCAACACAAACTGAAATCGTGCTGAAAGGTGCGGATAAGCAAGTGATTGGTCAAGTAGCAGCTGAACTGCGTGCTTACCGTCGCCCTGAACCTTATAAAGGTAAAGGTATTCGTTACGCCGACGAAGTTGTGCGTATCAAAGAGGCTAAGAAGAAGTAAGGTAACACTATGGATAAGAAAGCAGCTCGTATCCGTCGTGCGACCCGCGCACGCCGTAAGCTCCAGGAATTGGGTGCGACTCGCCTGGTGGTACACCGTACCCCTCGCCATATTTATGCGCAGGTTATTGCACCAAACGGTTCTGAAACTTTGGTGGCCGCTTCTACTACAGAAAAAGCTATCATTGAGCAACTGAAAAACACTGGAAACAAAGAAGCAGCAGCAGTAATTGGTAAAATTGTTGCTGAACGCGCTCTGGAAAAAGGTATCAAAGTAGTATCATTTGACCGTTCCGGTTTCCAATATCATGGTCGAGTCCAGGCACTGGCAGATGCTGCCCGTGAAGCTGGCCTTCAGTTCTAAGGTAGGAGTGTAAGATGGCTCACATCGAGAAACAAGCTGGCGAACTGCAGGAAAAGCTGATCGCGGTAAACCGCGTATCTAAAACCGTTAAAGGTGGTCGTATCTTTAGCTTCACCGCTCTTACAGTAGTTGGTGATGGTAATGGCCGCGTTGGTTTCGGATATGGCAAAGCTCGCGAAGTTCCGGCAGCAATCCAGAAAGCGATGGAAAAAGCCCGTCGCAATATGAAAACCGTCGCTTTAAACAACGGTACTCTGTTCCACCCTGTTAAAGGTACTCACACAGGCTCTCGCGTATTTATGCAGCCTGCTCATGAAGGTACCGGTATCATCGCAGGTGGTGCAATGCGTGCAGTTCTAGAAGTGGCTGGCGTTCGTAACGTACTGGCTAAAACCTATGGTTCCACTAACCCGATTAACGTGGTTCGTGCAACACTGGACGCTTTAGATAGCATGAAGTCTCCAGATATGGTCGCAGCTAAGCGTGGTAAATCCGTTGAAGAAATTCTGGGGTAATGACCATGGCTAAGACTATTAAAATTACTCAAACACGCAGCTTAATCGGCCGTCTGCCTAAACATAAGGCAACTATGACTGGTTTAGGTCTGCGTCGCATCGGTCACACTGTAGAACGCGAAGATACACCAGCAGTTCGCGGTATGATCAACTTGGTTTCCTATATGGTTAAAGTTGAGGAGTAAGAGATGCGTTTAAATACTCTGTCTCCGGCTGAAGGTGCCAAGCATGCGCCTAAACGTGTAGGTCGTGGTATCGGTTCTGGCTTAGGTAAAACTGGCGGCCGTGGTCACAAAGGTCAGAAATCTCGTTCTGGCGGTGGCGTACGTCGTGGTTTTGAAGGCGGCCAGATGCCTTTATATCGTCGTTTACCAAAATTTGGTTTTACTTCACGTAAATCATTCGTGACTGCGGAAATCCGTCTGTCTGATTTAGCTTACGTTGAAGGCGATGTAATCGATCTGAATGCACTGAAAGCCGCAAACGTTGTTGGCCCACAGATTGAATTTGCAAAATTAATTCTGTCTGGCGAGGTTAACCGTGCAGTGACTATTCGTGGTCTGCGTGTTACCAAAGGTGCCCGTGCAGCAATCGAATCAGCTGGCGGTAAAATTGAGGAATAAGTGACAGATGGCTAAACAACCAGGTTTAGATTTTCAGAGTGCTAAAGGTGGTGTTGGTGAACTAAAACGCAGACTTTTGTTTGTTCTTGGTGCACTTATTGTCTTTAGGATTGGCTCTTTTATTCCTATCCCTGGTATTGATGCCACTGTGCTTGCCAAATTGCTCGATCAGCAAAAAGGCACCATCATTGAAATGTTTAACATGTTCTCTGGTGGTGCTCTTAGCCGTGCTTCTATCTTTGCGCTGGGTATCATGCCTTATATTTCGGCATCGATTATTATCCAACTCTTATCAGTGGTTAACCCTCGGTTAGCAGAGATTAAGAAGGAAGGGGAGGCCGGTCGTCGTAAGATCAGCCAATATACCCGTTATGGTACTTTGGTGCTGGCGATATTCCAATCAATTGGTATCGCAACAGGCTTACCGAATATGCCAGGAATGCAAGGTCTGGTAATTAATCCAGGTCTACCATTCTATATTACGGCTGTTGTGAGCTTAGTCACTGGGACAATGTTCCTAATGTGGTTAGGTGAGCAAATCACTGAACGTGGTATTGGTAACGGTATCTCAATCATTATCTTTGCAGGTATCGTTGCAGGTCTTCCGCCTGCCATTGGTCAAACCATCGAGCAGGCGCGGCAAGGCGAACTGCACTTCCTCCTGTTATTGTTGGTTGCAGTATTGGTGTTCGCGGTTACTTTCTTTGTTGTTTTTGTAGAAAGAGGACAACGTCGTATCGTTGTTAACTATGCAAAACGTCAACAAGGGCGTAGAATATACGCGGCACAAAGTACACATCTACCACTTAAAGTAAATATGGCGGGTGTTATACCAGCAATTTTTGCTTCAAGTATTATCCTGTTTCCTGGTACAATAACCTCTTGGTTTGGCGATGGTACAGGGTGGGGTTGGCTGACGACGATTTCTTTAAATCTACAGCCTGGTCAACCTATTTATGTGTTACTATACGCTGCTGCAATCATATTCTTCTGTTTCTTCTATACGGCGTTGGTTTTCAACCCAAGAGAAACGGCAGATAACCTGAAGAAGTCCGGTGCATTTGTACCAGGAATTCGCCCGGGAGAGCAGACGGCTAAATATATAGATAAAGTAATGACACGTTTAACCTTAATCGGTGCCTTGTATATTACCTTTATCTGTCTCATCCCGGAGTTCATGCGTGACGCAATGAAAGTACCTTTCTATTTTGGTGGTACTTCCCTCTTAATCGTGGTTGTGGTCATCATGGATTTTATGGCTCAAGTGCAAACTCTCCTGATGTCAAGTCAGTATGAGTCTGCATTGAAAAAAGCAAATCTTAAAGGTTAATTACTGATAAGCGATTTGTTTTAGAAGTTACGGAGAGTAAAAATGAAAGTTCGTGCTTCCGTCAAGAAAATGTGCCGTAACTGCAAAATTGTTAGACGTCACGGTCACGTGCGTGTAATTTGCAGCGTCGAGCCTAAGCATAAACAGCGTCAAGGCTAATTTATTGCATTTTTTTCTTGCAAAGTTCGGTTGAGCTGGCTAAATTAGCCAGCCCAATCTTTTATAATATATACAGTATTGTTTGAGTATCCTGAAAACGGGCTTTTCAGAATGGTACTGTATAAATGCTAATTTAGGAGTGCATAGTGGCCCGTATAGCAGGCATTAACATTCCTGATCATAAACATACTGTAATCGCATTAACTTCGATTTACGGTATCGGTAAGACCCGCTCACAGGCTATCTGTGTAGCTGCTGGTATTGCTGAAAATGTTAAGATCAGTGAGCTGTCTGAAGAGCAAATCGACAAGCTGCGTGACGAAGTTGCCAAATACGTTGTAGAAGGTGATCTGCGTCGTGAAGTTACCCTGAGCATCAAACGTCTGATGGATCTTGGTACTTACCGTGGTTTACGTCATCGTCGTGGTCTACCAGTTCGCGGTCAGCGTACTAAGACTAACGCACGTACCCGTAAGGGTCCGCGTAAGCCGATCAAGAAATAATCGGGGTATTTGAACAATGGCAAAAGCACCTATTCGTGCACGTAAGCGTGTAAGAAAACAAGTCTCTGACGGTGTGGCTCATATCCATGCTTCTTTCAACAACACAATCGTTACTATTACCGATCGTCAAGGTAACGCATTGGGTTGGGCTACTGCCGGTGGTTCCGGTTTCCGTGGTTCTCGTAAATCTACTCCGTTCGCGGCTCAGGTTGCAGCAGAACGTTGCGCTGAAGCTGTTAAAGAGTACGGAATTAAGAACTTGGAAGTTATGGTTAAAGGACCTGGTCCTGGTCGTGAGTCAACTATCCGTGCATTAAACGCGGCTGGTTTCCGCATCACTAATATTACTGATGTGACTCCGATTCCTCATAACGGTTGTCGTCCACCGAAAAAACGTCGCGTTTAATAACGTTTTCGTTTTTAGGAAAGTTGGAGAAAGAAAATGGCAAGATATTTGGGTCCTAAGCTCAAGCTGAGCCGCCGTGAAGGTACAGATTTATTTCTAAAATCTGGCGTTCGGGCGATTGACACCAAGTGTAAACTGGAACAAGCACCAGGTCAGCACGGCGCACGTAAACCGCGTCTTTCTGATTACGGTGTTCAGTTACGTGAAAAACAAAAAGTACGTCGTATTTACGGTGTTCTAGAACGTCAATTCCGTAACTACTACAAAGAAGCAACTCGCCTGAAAGGCAACACAGGTGAAAACCTGCTGACTCTGCTGGAAGGTCGTCTGGATAACGTTGTTTATCGTATGGGCTTTGGCGCAACTCGCGCAGAAGCACGTCAGATGGTTAGCCATAAAGCAATCATGGTAAATGGTCGCGTGGTTAACATTGCTTCTTATCAGGTTTCCCCGAATGACGTAGTCAGCGTTCGTGAAAAATCGAAAAAACAGTCTCGTATTAAGGCTGCTTTAGAGCTGGCTGAACAGCGTGAAAAGCCAACATGGCTGGAAGTTGATGCTGCTAAGATGGAAGGTGTGTTCAAACGTATTCCTGAACGTACTGACTTGTCTGCTGACATTAACGAGCACCTGATCGTCGAGCTTTACTCCAAGTAAGGCTTAGCACCAAAGAGAGGACACAATGCAGGGTTCTGTGACAGAGTTTCTAAAACCGCGCCTGGTTGATATCGAGCAAGTCAGTTCGACGCACGCCAAGGTGACCCTTGAGCCATTAGAGCGAGGCTTCGGCCATACTCTTGGTAACGCACTGCGCCGTATTCTGCTTTCGTCTATGCCGGGTTGTGCGGTAACAGAGGTTGAGATTGATGGTGTACTGCATGAGTACAGCACCAAAGAAGGTGTTCAGGAAGATATCCTAGAAATACTGCTCAACCTTAAAGGGTTGGCGGTAAAAGTTCATGGTAAAGATGAAGTTATTCTTACTTTGAGCAAATCTGGCATTGGCCCTGTTATTGCAGCCGATATCATCCATGACGGTGATGTCGAAATCGTCAAGCCGCAGCACGTTATCTGCCACCTTACAGACGAGAACGCATCTATTAATATGCGTATCAAAGTTCAGCGTGGTCGTGGTTATGTGCCGGCTTCTGCCCGAATTCATTCGGAAGAAGATGAGCGCCCTATCGGTCGCCTTTTAGTAGACGCGTGCTATAGCCCAGTTGAGCGTATTGCTTATAATGTGGAAGCAGCTCGTGTTGAACAGCGTACCGACTTGGATAAGCTGGTTATCGAGATGGAAACTAACGGTACTATCGATCCAGAAGAATCGATTCGCCGTGCAGCGACTATCCTGGCTGAACAGCTTGAAGCTTTTGTTGACTTACGTGATGTTCGTCAACCAGAAGTTAAAGAAGAGAAGCCAGAATTCGATCCTATCTTACTGCGCCCAGTAGACGATCTTGAATTGACTGTCCGCTCTGCTAACTGTCTGAAGGCAGAAGCAATCCACTACATCGGTGATCTGGTACAGCGTACTGAAGTTGAATTACTTAAGACGCCTAACCTTGGTAAGAAATCTCTTACTGAGATTAAAGACGTACTGGCGTCGCGTGGTTTATCTCTGGGCATGCGCCTTGAGAATTGGCCACCTGCAAGTATCGCTGATGAATAAGATCACAGGTTAAGGTTTTACTGAGAAGGATAAGGTCATGCGCCATCGTAAGAGTGGTCGTCAATTGAACCGCAACAGCAGCCATCGTCAGGCTATGTTTCGTAACATGGCAGGTTCTTTAGTTCGTCATGAGATCATCAAGACAACTTTGCCTAAAGCGAAAGAACTGCGTCGCGTCGTTGAGCCGCTGATTACTCTTGCCAAGACCGACAGCGTAGCTAATCGTCGTCTGGCATTCGCCCGTACTCGTGATAACGAAGTCGTGGCAAAACTGTTTACAGTATTAGGTCCGCGTTTTGCGAGCCGTGCAGGTGGTTACACTCGTATTCTGAAGTGTGGCTTCCGTGCTGGTGACAACGCTCCAATGGCTTACATTGAGCTTGTTGACCGTGCTGATTCTGAAACAGAAGCAGCAGCTGAATAATTTAACTATTATTTAGTGAAGCGAATAAAAAGACCGGATTTTTAATCCGGTTTTTTTATATCTATCGAAAATGATAGTTATGCAACTACCGTTATAAAAATAATCTATCAAGCCGTATCTTAGCCTTTCTATTTGTTATCCCATGCTTTTTTGCCTACTCTTGTGTTACATCATATTTATTTTCTGTTATTTCAGCATACTGCTATTTTGGTAAGATAAGCTTAGCACTATATTTCAATTCTATTCTTTTGATTATTTGTTATGCTTATACATCTGTTAGAATGAGGAAATGATCCATGTATCGTATTGGGCAGGTTGCAAAATTAGCGAATGTGACAACAGATACAATCCGTTTTTATGAAAAGCAAGGATTGATGGATCATGATAGGCGGACAGAAGGTGGGTATCGCTTATACACAGAGAAAGATCTCCAACGTTTACGTTTTATTCGTTATGCAAAAGAGTTGGGTTTTACATTAGACGCGATTACAGAGCTACTTTCTATTCGTGTTGATCCCGCTCATCACACTTGTGTTGAATCAAAACACATTGTTGATGCAAGACTTGCTGAAGTTGAAATTCGCTTGAAAGAAATGGAAAAGATGCGAGATTCATTAAAAATGTTAAGTAATGCATGTTGTGGTAGTGCTCATGAAAGTACTTATTGTTCTATTCTTGAAATACTTGAATCTGGAGCTACAAAACAATAATATCTGTACCGTATTGCGTTTTATGTTCTTTAACAATTTAAGAGGTTTTTATGTCTAGTAAATATCAGCACCAGAAAGGTGTTATTAAAGATAATGCCTTAGCAGCACTTGTTCATGATCCACTATTTAGACAACGCGTGGAAAAGAATAAAAAAGGAAAAGGTAGTTATATGAGAAAAGCAAAACATGACAAGAAGGGTAACTGGGAGGCCAGTGATAACAAAAGATTTTTTCAATTGTTATCACTGGCCTTTTAGTTTTTATTTTTGCTGATTTTTTAACAAATCACGAATTTCTGTTAATAGAGTTTCTTCTGCAGAAGGTGCTGGTGGTGCTTTAGGTGCTTCTTCTGCTTGACGACGTGTCTTATTAATTAATTTGATTGCACAGAAAATCGCAAATGCAACAATGGCAAAGTCGAAAACAGTTTGAATGAACATACCATAATTTAGTACAACTGCCGGTACATCCCCACTAGCATCTCTTAATACAAGACTAAACTGTTTGAAGTCAATACCACCGATTAACAAGCCTAATGGTGGCATAATAATATCAGCAACTAATGATGAAACAATCTTACCGAAGGCTGCACCAATGATGACACCGACTGCCATGTCAACAACGTTGCCTTTCATTGCGAATTCACGAAATTCTTTGAAAAAAGACATAACCACCCCTTATTTATCTATGCATAGATTTATTATGTAAAAATATAGTATCTAACATGATAATAGTAGACCATTATAAGTAACAATTACTATTATTCTTATTTCTACGTAGTCTTTATAAGAAAAATGGGCTAGGTTGGAAAAGCTTTTCTACTTCAGGGACATATTTTTTATCAGTGATAAACATAATCACATGATCTCCCTGCTCTATGGAGTGGCTTGCGTTCGCAATAATAACATCTTGTTTTCTAACAATTGCACCAATGATAGTTCCAGGTGGTAGTTTTATATCTTGTATACGACGACCAACAACTTTTGATGTATTTTCATCACCGTGTGCAACGGCTTCGATTGCCTCTGCAACACCTCGTCGTAATGAGGAAACGCTTACAATATCAGCTTTACGAACATGGCCTAAAAGTGCAGAAATTGTTGCTTGTTGTGGTGATATTGCAATATCAATAACCCCACCTTGGACTAAATCAACATAAGCACTACGCTGAATAAGCACCATCGCCTTTTTGGCACCCATTCTTTTTGCTAGCATTGCTGACATAATATTGGCTTCATCATCATTAGTCAGTGCGATAAAGACATCGATTTGTTCTATATGTTCTTCAGCAAGAAGCTCTTGATCCGATGCGTCACCATAAAAAACAATAGTATCGTGGAGTAATTCAGCGAGTTCTGTTGCACGTTGCTGATTATGTTCAATAAGCTTGACGCTATAATCTTTTTCCAATCTAGCTGCTAAACCTGCACCGACATTACCACCACCAACAATCATAATGCGTTTATAAGGTTTTTCTAATCGTTGTAATTCACTCATTACTGCACGAATATGCTGAGATGCAACGACAAAGAAAACTTCATCTCCCGCTTCAATAATTGTAGAACCTTGAGGCCGAATAGGTCTATCTTGACGAAAAATTGCAGCAACACGTGTATCAATATGTGGCATATGATCGCGTAATGTTGATAAAGCATTACCCACAAGAGAACCACCATAATAGGCTTTTACCGCAACGATACTAACTTGGCCTTCTGCAAAATTAACCACTTGTAATGCGCCAGGATATTGAATAAGTTTATAAATATAATCAATAACTAAATGTTCTGGTGATATTAAATAATCAATGGGAATAGCTTCGGGCAAAAATAGTTTATCTGCTTCACGAACAAACTCTGAAGCACGTATACGTGCAACTTTATTTGGCGTATTAAACAAGGTATAAGCAACTTGGCACGCAATCATGTTCGTTTCGTCAGAATTAGTGACAGCAACTAACATATCAGCATCTTCAGCACCTGCTTCTCTTAAGATCCTTGGATGAGAGCCATGTCCATTGACTACTCGTAAATCGAATTTATCTTGAAGTTGGCGCAAACGATCTGCATTAGTGTCAACGACAGTAATATCATTATTCTCCCCGACAAGATTTTCAGCGAGAGTGCCACCTACTTGACCAGCGCCTAAGATAATAATTTTCATCGTAATTTCTCAGAATATTCGATTAACAAATAGAAAAGAAACGCAAGATCTCAATGATCTTGCGTTGAAATAGTAGCGTTTTTTAGATCTGATATCATCTTTTATCACAAGATCATATTTTCTTGATCAATGCATAAAAGAAACCATCGCCACCTTCTTCTTCTGGTAAGCATTGGTGCTGATAATCACATTGTGCATCTTTTGTTGAGGCTAAAAATGCTTCAACTTGTTGTTTATTCTCTTCAGGCAAAATAGAGCAGGTTGCATAAACCAACGTACCACCAGATTTTAGGTATGGCCAAATAGCGTGAAGGATCTCTTTTTGAATTTGAGCTAATTGCTCAATGTCGTCATTACGGCGAAGCCACTTAATATCTGGATGACGGCGGATAACGCCTGTTGCTGAGCATGGTGCATCAAGAAGAATTCGGTCAAATTGCATACCGGCACACCATTGTTCAGGATAACGACCATCACCACTTTTGACTACGGCATTAAGTTTTAAACGCGTAAGGTTTTCTTGTACACGTTTCAAACGTTGCTCATCTATATCGATTGCTAATACTTGAGCCTGAGGAGCTATCTCTAAAATATGTGTTGTTTTACCACCCGGCGCTGCACATAAATCAAGGATCTGCTCTTTATTTTCTGGTGCTAATAATTCAGCACAACGCTGAGCCGAACGATCTTGAACTGTTACCCAACCATCAGCAAATCCAGGAAGAAGATTTACGTTACATGGGTTCTCTAAACGGATCGCAAAAGGGTGGTTATCATCAGCAACAGCGGCAATTTCTTCCTTTTCAAGTAATGTTAAATATTTTTCTCGCGAATGATGGCGTTGATTTACACGTAACCACATAGGTGGTTTTTGATTATTACCTTCAACAATACTCATCCATTGTTCAGGATAGGCCTGTTTAATACGGGCAAGTAGCCATGATGGGTGAAGAAAACGATTTTCACTATTTTGAAAACGTTCATTTAGGATATCTTGTTGACGCTGAAACTGACGTAACACACCGTTAATTAATCCTTTTAACTGTGGTTTTTTTAGTGCAACAGCACCATTTACTGTTTCGGCTAGAGCTGCATGAGCAGGAATACGTGTATAAAGAAGCTGATATAAGCCAACCATAATGAGGTAGTGTAAAATACGTTGTTTACCTTTTAATGGTTTATCCATGAGTTGCTGAATAATCCATTCTAATTGTGGTAATGTACGTAATACACCAAAGCAAAGTTCCTGTAGTAATGCTTTGTCTTTGTCTGAAACATTTTTTTGAAGTTCAGGTATGACGGTACTTAGAGATAAGCCTTGATCTAATACTTGGTTAATTGCTTTGGCTGCAATGCTACGTAAGTTGTATGACGTTTTCATGATGAGTTAACGTTTAATATTGAGCGCCAGAGATGTACTACATTGGCGTGAAAAAAGGAAAACCCTGATAATAGTGTTAGACATCAGGGTTTAGAATTATTATTGAATAATTTTTCCTGGAGTGAACCAATCTCGCTTGGAGTTTAAGAAATCAGCAGAAGCCATAGGTTTCTTACCAGAAGGTTGTAATTCAGTGATATTTAGAATGCCGTTACTTGTCGCAATATAAATACCCGTTTTATCTGCTTTTAATAAAGTTCCTGCTGGTTGAGCTGTATCATCAGCAATAGCTTGTGCTTTCCATACTTTCACAGGTTGCTCGTCTAACATGAAAAAGCTCATTGGCCACGGATTGAATGCTCTTATGCAACGTTCAATTTGTTCTGCTGATAATGACCAATCAATTTTTGCTTCTTCTTTAGATAATTTTTGTGCGTAATTTGCTAAATTATCATCTTGTTTTTCAGCTTTTATTTTACCTGAGGTAATGAGATCTAACGTAGTTGTTAGAGCCTTAGGTCCAAGCTCTGCAAGCTTTTCATAAAGAGATGCACTGGTATCTTCACTCGTAATTGGGCATGAGGCTTTATACAGCATATCACCCGTATCCAAGCCCACATCCATTTGCATAATTGTGACACCTGTTTCTTTATCTCCTGCCCACAAAGAGCGTTGAATTGGTGCAGCTCCACGCCATTTAGGAAGGAGAGAACCATGCACATTAAGGCAACCTAAACGCGGTATTTCAAGAACTGCTTTAGGTAAGATCATGCCATAAGCGACAACAATCATAATGTCTGCTTGTTGTGCTGCTATCCATTCATGATTCTCTTCTGGTTTTAAAGAGGAAGGCTGATAAACAGGAATATTATGAGTTAACGCCAGTTCTTTAACAGGGCTAATAGTCAGTTTCTTACCTCTTCCTGCGGGTTTATCTGGAGGAGTGAGTACTCCCACCACACGATGTTGAGTTGATAACAATGCAGCTAAATGTCGAGCCGCAAAATCGGGTGTTCCCGCAAAAATAATACGTAATGAATCAGACACGTTTTCTTCCTGTTTCAATTTAACTGTTACTGTCCTGCTTTAGCTCTTTTTTTATCTAGCTTATCGAGTTTTTCAACTTTTTGACGGATGCGTTGGCGTTTTAATGGGGATAAATAATCCACAAATAATTTACCAACTAAATGATCCATTTCATGTTGAATACAGATAGCCAATAAATCATCAGCCTCTAACTCAAAAGGTTGGCCATTGTAATCAAGAGCTTTTACTTTTACATGCTCTGCACGAGGAATAAAAGCACGCTGTTCTGGAACAGACAAACAGCCTTCTTCTATACCTGTATCGCCATCAGCATCAAGAAGTTCTGGGTTTATTAATACCAGTCTTTGATCTCTTGTTTCAGAGACATCAATGACGATAATGCGCTGGTGGATATTCACCTGTGTCGCAGCTAAGCCGATACCTTCTTCCAAATACATTGTTTCAAACATATCATCGACAATTTTTTGGATTTCGGCATCAACTTTTTCGACTGGCTTTGCAATCGTGCGAAGGCGCTCGTCTGGATAATGTAATACGTGTAACACTGCCATAATTTATTCGGACTGTTTCTAAAATGTGAATAGGATTTAACGTCTATTCTAGACATTTATTGTCTAGATTGACAGTATTTGGTGTGTTTAGCACTCACCCTGTTTGCTAAAAATAATATTAGGATAATGCATGGATGCTAGAGAAATATGGATAAGACTTAATGCTGTTTCAAGACTCCCCATTAGTAAAGCGATTCAAATTGCAAGGTATCTACAATCTTTAACTCAATTAAATCAAGGGCGATTAATAGGTTGTGGCCTGTCAGAACAGCAAAGTCATCAATTCTTAAGACTTCATACAAATGCTGTCAACGATACATTAAAATGGTTAGATAAAAACGAATCATCATTATTAACGATTACAGATTCAGATTATCCACCCTTATTAAAGCAAATATCATCGCCCCCGCTTTTGCTTTTTGTTGCAGGGAATAGGCAGTATTTAAAAAGCACACAAATTGCATTAATTGGTAGTCGAGTTGCTACACCATATGGTTCCAAATGGGCAACTTATTTTGCGCAGGAACTAGTTAAGAAAGAGTTAACTATTACAAGTGGATTAGCTCAAGGTATTGATGGTATTGGACATCGAAGCGCATTAAAAAATAATGGTATTACTATTGCGGTATTAGGGAGCGGTTTAGAGCAGATTTATCCATCATTTCATCGTACTCTTGCGACACAAATAAAAGAATCAGGTCTTCTCATTTCTGAACATTTACCTATGACTCCGCCTTTAGCACGCCATTTTCCTCAACGTAATCGGATTATTAGTGGGCTAAGTGCTGCACTACTTATTGTCGAAGCAGGAATTAAAAGCGGTTCTTTAATAACAGCAAACTATGCTTTGCAACAAGGTAAAGAGTTATTTGTGTTACCAGGGCTATTAGGCGACATTCATTTTGAAGGCAATCACCAACTTATTAAGCAAGGTGCAAATTTAGCATCTTCACCTGAAGATATCTTTGAATATTTAAATAGCTCTTTGCAGTGGCTTACTTGTGTTAATGAGTATCAACAAAAACAAATCACAGAAGAATATACAGCGCTTATCAATCACGAAAAACAAGAGACTAAAGTAGAGCAATTTACACCTGAACAACAACAGGCAATGGATGTGATATTACCTTTTCTACGTTTTAATAAAACAGTACCCATTGATATCATTGCTCAGGATAGTGGATTATCAACTTCTGAATTAGCTCCTCTTTTATTAGAACTTGAGCTTATTGAAAAAGTCGCTATTGTGGCTGGTGGCTATACTCGATTGGAATAAGTGTAATGAGGTAAAACAATGGCAAAGAATATGCCGTTTACACAGCAACCTGAACAGGAAAAATGCCCTGAATGTGGCAGCACATTAGTGATGAAAAATGGAGGACATGGTCCTTTTTTAGGATGTTCGGCTTACCCTGATTGCCACTATATTAAAACATTAAAATCACAAGGTGATGGGCAAATTATAAAAGTTTTAGAAGGGCAACCTTGTAAGTGTTGTGGTGCTGATTTAGTTTTGCGTCAGGGTAAATTTGGGATGTTTATTGGTTGTAGTAATTATCCTGAATGTGAACATATAGAACAAATTGATAAACCTGATGAAACCGTTATACCTTGCCCTCAATGTGAACAAGGGAAGTTATTACAACGTAAATCTCGGTTTGGTAAGACTTTTTATGCTTGTAACCAATATCCAGAATGCCAGTTTGTATTAAATAACAAACCTGTTAATGGTGAATGCGAATATTGCCACTATCCATTATTGATGGAAAAAAGGTCTTCTCAAGGAGTAAGATTGGTGTGCGCCAGCAAATTATGTGGAAAGCAACAAACAAAAAGAGAAGAACATGAATAACGAAGCATCACCTGTAAGCAGCTCTATAATAGAAGCATTAAAAAATAATAAAGTTATCGCATACCCAACAGAAGCCGTATTTGGGGTAGGTTGTGATCCTGATAGCGAACATGCTGTTACGGCACTATTAATGTTAAAGCAACGCTCAATTGATAAAGGGCTAATTTTAATTGCTGATAACTATGAGCAATTGAAACCTTATATCGACGATAGCGCATTGACACAAACTCAGCGAGATAGAATGTTTGCGTCTTGGCCTGGACCTGTTACATGGGTTATTCCTGCTAAATCAACGACGCCAAAATGGCTAACTGGAAAATTTTCTTCTTTAGCTGTGCGGGTGACAGACCACACAGTTGTTAAAGAACTTTGTCTAGCCTATGGAAAACCATTAGTTTCAACGAGCGCAAATTTAAGTGGATTACCGCCATGTCGTACAGTAGAAGAGGTAAAAGAACAGTTTCAGGATACAATTCCTATCGTTGAAGGGAATGTCGGTGGTAGACAGAATCCTTCTGAAATCCGAGATGCATTAACGGGTGAATTATACCGACAAGGGTGATTGTGATGGAAAAATATTTAGTGATGGGAAATCCTATCGAGCATAGTCAGTCTCCTTTCATCCACCAATTTTTTTCAAAACAAACAGGAATAGAGTATGGCTATGGGCGTTTACTTGTTCCTTTAGGTGAATTTGATAAAACAGCCTCGCATTTTTTTTCTAATGGGGGGCGAGGAGCTAATGTTACAGTTCCTTTTAAAGAAGATGCATTCCGTTTTGTGGATAAATTAACGGATAGAGCGAAAGCATGTGGCGCAGTTAACTCTATTGTTAAATTGGAAGATGGCTCACTCCTTGGTGATAACACTGACGGGCAAGGTCTTATTCTGGATTTAGCAAGACTCGATTTTATTGTACCTAATAAGGTTAAATCAGTCTTAGTTATTGGCGCTGGTGGTGCAACAAGAGGAATATTGCTTCCATTACTCGATTTTGATTGTGATATTACTTTAACCAATCGTACCTTTGCTAAAGCTGAACAATTAGTAAAAGAATTTAGTCAGTTTGGAACGATCCGTGCAATAGCTGCTGAAGATGTTGCAGATAGACATTACGATTTAATTATAAATGCCTCTGCATCCAGCATGACTAATGATTTACCGCCTATTCCTAACGATGTTTATGGTTTTGATACAGCGTGCTACGACCTTTATTATCAAACAGGGATGACATCATTTCTATATAACGCATTAAAACATGGGAGTACGCGTTTATCAGATGGACTAGGTATGTTAGTAGGACAAGCTGCTTATGCATTTGAACTATGGTATGAACTTGTGCCAGATATTAATCCTGTCCTTAATGTATTAAGAGAAAGATTAAATCAATGAACCAATCCATTCAATTTCCAGATCGTGAAATATGGCTAGCTGAGAATAGAAGTGTTCTTTTTCCTATAATGTTCAACGGAATGCTTTTTGATTGTCAAATTACAGAGCAAGAGCTTATTGAGCGTTTTGGTATTGGGGAAGGAATTTTATTATTTAAACAAAATCGTTGGGATATTGAAGAAGAATTTGAAGAGTTGGTAACGGAATATGAGTTATCAACTCTCCATCCTATCTATTCTTTATCTATGGCAGATTGACGAGTCGCTAGATAGTTATTTTTCCACCCGACATAATTATTAGCAGAATAGATAAAGTGTTCTATTTCTGCTGATGAAAGTGGGCGGATTTTTTTCACTGGGCTTCCTAAATAAAGAAAACCACTTTCAAGTCGCTTTCCTGGAGGAACTAAACTACCTGCGCCAATCATTACATCGTCTTCAATAATGGCGCCATCAAGTAAAATAGAACCCATTCCGACTAAAACACGATCTCCTATTGTGCATCCGTGTAACATTGCTTTGTGCCCAACAGTAACATTATCACCAATAATAAGAGGAAAACCTTCAGGATCCTTGGGTGAGATGTGAGTGACATGAAGAACTGAACCATCTTGAATATTTGATCTTTTGCCAATACTTACGTAATTCACATCACCACGAATAACAACCATAGGCCAGATACTGACATCTTCACTAATCCGTACATCTCCAATCACAGTTGCTGTTTCATCAATAAAAACATCTTTATCAATAGAAGGCGAAAAGTGTAAGTAATTCCTGATTGTTGATTTCCCCATAATTTAACCTCGTATTTGGTTTCACTTTATAATAAGAAAAGCATAGCAGCGGGTGGGGCCGGCTGGCGAGAGCAATGATTTTTATACTGTAAGACTATAAAAACCGATAATAAAGGGGAAAGTAGAGCAATAGAGTGTGATTGATAGAATATACCGAATAGACAATAACAAGATACAGCGTATATTTTTTACACACAAAAGATGTTTTTTGTATCAAAAATAGACGTAAAGTTCAAAAAGAGAACGAACGGAAAAAAAGTTGAAATAAATACTTGCGCTAATCCGAGAACTCCCTATAATGCGCATCCACTGACCGACGATGAGCTGACAACAGCCACGAAGGACAGCGAAGAGAAAAGAAAAAAGTTTGAAAAAACTCTTGACTCTTCAGAGGAATAACGTAATATACGCCTCCTCGCAACAACGCAGAAGACCGGAAACGGCAGCGAATGTTGCACTGCTCTTTAACAAATTATCAGACAATCTGTGTGGGCACTCGCAGAGACGATATCTTCTAAAATATTAGATGTATCAAGTCTTGAAGAGTGAACAACAAAAGTAATTCATTTATGAATAGCTAAGTTTTCGATTTCTTTGAGCATCAAACACTTTTAATTGAAGAGTTTGATCATGGCTCAGATTGAACGCTGGCGGCAGGCCTAACACATGCAAGTCGAGCGGTAACAGGGGAAAGCTTGCTTTCTTGCTGACGAGCGGCGGACGGGTGAGTAATGTATGGGGATCTGCCCGATAGAGGGGGATAACTACTGGAAACGGTGGCTAATACCGCATGACGTCTACGGACCAAAGCAGGGGCTCTTCGGACCTTGCGCTATCGGATGAACCCATATGGGATTAGCTAGTAGGTGAGGTAATGGCTCACCTAGGCAACGATCTCTAGCTGGTCTGAGAGGATGATCAGCCACACTGGGACTGAGACACGGCCCAGACTCCTACGGGAGGCAGCAGTGGGGAATATTGCACAATGGGCGCAAGCCTGATGCAGCCATGCCGCGTGTATGAAGAAGGCCTTAGGGTTGTAAAGTACTTTCAGCGGGGAGGAAGGTGTTAAGATTAATACTCTTAGCAATTGACGTTACCCGCAGAAGAAGCACCGGCTAACTCCGTGCCAGCAGCCGCGGTAATACGGAGGGTGCAAGCGTTAATCGGAATTACTGGGCGTAAAGCGCACGCAGGCGGTCAATTAAGTCAGATGTGAAAGCCCCGAGCTTAACTTGGGAATTGCATCTGAAACTGGTTGGCTAGAGTCTTGTAGAGGGGGGTAGAATTCCACGTGTAGCGGTGAAATGCGTAGAGATGTGGAGGAATACCGGTGGCGAAGGCGGCCCCCTGGACAAAGACTGACGCTCAGGTGCGAAAGCGTGGGGAGCAAACAGGATTAGATACCCTGGTAGTCCACGCTGTAAACGATGTCGATTTAGAGGTTGTGGTCTTGAACCGTGGCTTCTGGAGCTAACGCGTTAAATCGACCGCCTGGGGAGTACGGCCGCAAGGTTAAAACTCAAATGAATTGACGGGGGCCCGCACAAGCGGTGGAGCATGTGGTTTAATTCGATGCAACGCGAAGAACCTTACCTACTCTTGACATCCAGAGAATCCTTTAGAGATAGAGGAGTGCCTTCGGGAACTCTGAGACAGGTGCTGCATGGCTGTCGTCAGCTCGTGTTGTGAAATGTTGGGTTAAGTCCCGCAACGAGCGCAACCCTTATCCTTTGTTGCCAGCGCGTAATGGCGGGAACTCAAAGGAGACTGCCGGTGATAAACCGGAGGAAGGTGGGGATGACGTCAAGTCATCATGGCCCTTACGAGTAGGGCTACACACGTGCTACAATGGCAGATACAAAGAGAAGCGACCTCGCGAGAGCAAGCGGAACTCATAAAGTCTGTCGTAGTCCGGATTGGAGTCTGCAACTCGACTCCATGAAGTCGGAATCGCTAGTAATCGTAGATCAGAATGCTACGGTGAATACGTTCCCGGGCCTTGTACACACCGCCCGTCACACCATGGGAGTGGGTTGCAAAAGAAGTAGGTAGCTTAACCTTCGGGAGGGCGCTTACCACTTTGTGATTCATGACTGGGGTGAAGTCGTAACAAGGTAACCGTAGGGGAACCTGCGGTTGGATCACCTCCTTACCTAAGAGATACGTGTTATGTGCAGTGCTCACACAGATTGTCTGATGAAGAACGAGCAAAGCGCGTCTGCGAAGCTGACTGAAGTCCCCTTCGTCTAGAGGTCCTAGGACACCGCCCTTTCACGGCGGTAACAGGGGTTCGAATCCCCTAGGGGACGCCAATTGCGCGGTATGAGTGAAAGGCGTACCACACTATGTCTGATGAAAGTCAGAGAATAGTTAAGATAATTCGCATGAGTTATTTTACCTATTATGCTCTTTAACAATCTGGAACAAGCTGAAAAATTGAAAACAAATCAATATATCACCGAGGTATATTGATGAGTCTCTCAAAATCTCAAATCTGAAAGTACTCTTCAGAAAGGATATGCGAGCAAAATGATTTCAAGGCGGACAGCGCACAGCAAGCGGAGCATACTCAAAGTATGTGAGCATTGCGAGCACTGCCCAACGTCGAAATCATGAAGCGCAGCAATCCGTTTTAGAAGACACCTTCGGGTTGTGAGGTTAAGCGAATAAGCGTACACGGTGGATGCCTAGGCAATCAGAGGCGATGAAGGACGTGCTAATCTGCGATAAGCGTCGGTAAGGTGATATGAACCGTTATACCCGACGATTTCCGAATGGGGAAACCCAATATCCAATGGATATTATCATGACGTGAATACATAGCGTCATGAAGCGAACCGGGAGAACTGAAACATCTCAGTACCCCGAGGAAAAGAAATCAACCGAGATTCCCCTAGTAGCGGCGAGCGAACGGGGAACAGCCCAGAGTCTTAATCAATAGCAGCATCAGGAGAACGGTCTGGAAAGTCCGGCAGTAAAGGGTGATAGCCCCGTATCTGAAGATGCTGTTATTGTGAACTCGACGAGTAGGGCGGGACACGTGTTATCCTGTCTGAATATGGGGGGACCATCCTCCAAGGCTAAATACTCCTGATTGACCGATAGTGAACCAGTACCGTGAGGGAAAGGCGAAAAGAACCCCGGCGAGGGGAGTGAAAAAGAACCTGAAACCGTGTACGTACAAGCAGTAGGAGCCTCTTTATGGGGTGACTGCGTACCTTTTGTATAATGGGTCAGCGACTTATATTCTGTAGCGAGGTTAACCGTATAGGGGAGCCGTAGGGAAACCGAGTCTTAACTGGGCGAATGAGTTGCAGGGTATAGACCCGAAACCCGGTGATCTATCCATGGGCAGGTTGAAGGTTGGGTAACACTAACTGGAGGACCGAACCGACTAATGTTGAAAAATTAGCGGATGACTTGTGGATGGGGGTGAAAGGCCAATCAAACCGGGAGATAGCTGGTTCTCCCCGAAAGCTATTTAGGTAGCGCCTCGTGAACTCATCTTCGGGGGTAGAGCACTGTTTCGACTAGGGGGTCATCCCGACTTACCAACTCGATGCAAACTGCGAATACCGAAGAATGTTATCACGGGAGACACACGGCGGGTGCTAACGTCCGTCGTGAAGAGGGAAACAACCCAGACCGCCAGCTAAGGTCCCAAAGTCATGGTTAAGTGGGAAACGAAGTGGGAAGGCTCAGACAGCCAGGATGTTGGCTTAGAAGCAGCCATCATTTAAAGAAAGCGTAATAGCTCACTGGTCGAGTCGGCCCGCGCGGAAGATGTAACGGGGCTAAACCATGCACCGAAGCTGCGGCAGCGACACTTATGTGTTGTTGGGTAGGGGGAGCGTTCTGTAAGCCTGCGAAGGTGTGCTGTGAGGCATGCTGGAGGTATCAGAAGTGCGAATGCTGACATAAGTAACGATAATGCGGGTGAAAAACCCGCACGCCGGAAGACCAAGGGTTCCTGTCCAACGTTAATCGGGGCAGGGTGAGTCGACCCCTAAGGCGAGGCTGAAAAGCGTAGTCGATGGGAAACGGGTTAATATTCCCGTACTGGTGGTAACTGCGATGGGGGAACGGAGAAGGCTAGGTTGTCCGGGCGACGGTCGTCCCGGTTCAAGCATGTAGGCAGAGTGATTAGGCAAATCCGGTCACTTAATGCTGAGGTGTGATGACGAGCCACTAAGGTGGTGAAGCAATTGATGCCCTGCTTCCAGGAAAAGCCTCTAAGCTTCAGGTTACCAACAATCGTACCCCAAACCGACACAGGTGGTCAGGTAGAGAATACTCAGGCGCTTGAGAGAACTCGGGTGAAGGAACTAGGCAAAAATGGTGCCGTAACTTCGGGAGAAGGCACGCTGGCGGTAAGTGAAGTCCCTTGCGGACGGAGCCGAAGCCAGTCGAAGATACCAGCTGGCTGCAACTGTTTATTAAAAACACAGCACTGTGCAAACACGAAAGTGGACGTATACGGTGTGACGCCTGCCCGGTGCTGGAAGGTTAATTGATGGGGTTATCCTTAGGGAGAAGCTCTTGATCGAAGCCCCCAGTAAACGGCGGCCGTAACTATAACGGTCCTAAGGTAGCGAAATTCCTTGTCGGGTAAGTTCCGACCTGCACGAATGGCGTAATGATGGCCAGGCTGTCTCCACCCGAGACTCAGTGAAATTGAACTCGCTGTGAAGATGCAGTGTACCCGCGGCAAGACGGAAAGACCCCGTGAACCTTTACTATAGCTTGACACTGAACATTGAGCCTTGATGTGTAGGATAGGTGGGAGACTATGAAGTGTGGACGCCAGTCTGCATGGAGTCAACCTTGAAATACCACCCTTTAACGTTTGATGTTCTAACCTAGGTCCATAATCTGGATCGGGGACCGTGTCTGGTGGGTAGTTTGACTGGGGCGGTCTCCTCCTAAAGAGTAACGGAGGAGCACGAAGGTTGGCTAAGCATGGTCGGACATCATGCGGTTAGTGCAAAGGCATAAGCCAGCTTGACTGTGAGAGTGACGGCTCGAGCAGGTACGAAAGTAGGTCTTAGTGATCCGGTGGTTCTGAATGGAAGGGCCATCGCTCAACGGATAAAAAGGTACCCGGGGATAACAGGCTGATACCGCCCAAGAGTTCATATCGACGGCGGTGTTTGGCACCTCGATGTCGGCTCATCACATCCTGGGGCTGAAGTAGGTCCCAAGGGTATGGCTGTTCGCCATTTAAAGTGGTACGCGAGCTGGGTTTAGAACGTCGTGAGACAGTTCGGTCCCTATCTCGCCGTGGGCGTTGGAAGATTGAGAGGGGTTGCTCCTAGTACGAGAGGACCGGAGTGAACGCACCACTGGTGTTCGGGTTGTCATGCCAATGGCATTGCCCGGTAGCTAAGTGCGGAAGAGATAACCGCTGAAAGCATCTAAGCGGGAAACTTGCCTCGAGATGAGTCTTCCCTGTCACCTTGAGTGACCTAAAGGAACGTTTAAGACTAAGACGTTGATAGGCTGGGTGTGTAAGCGTAGCGATACGTTGAGCTAACCAGTACTAATGAACCGTGAGGCTTAACCTGACAACACCGAAGGTGTTTTGTCTGAGAGACAAACAGTAGATGAAGTAAGCTTGTTTAAGATTGATATTGCTGGCGACTGACCGAAAGGAAAGAAGCGGGTAATAAAACAGAATTTGCTTGGCGGCCATAGCGCAGCGGACCCACCTGAAACCATGCCGAACTCAGAAGTGAAACGTTGTAGCGCCGATGGTAGTGTGGGGCCTCCCCATGTGAGAGTAGGGAACTGCCAGGCATTAATTAAAGCGTTAGTGTTCAATAACATTAATCGCACAAAGAATACGCGGAGCGGTAGTTCAGTTGGTTAGAATACCTGCCTGTCACGCAGGGGGTCGCGGGTTCGAGTCCCGTCCGTTCCGCCAACTATTTAGGGGCGTAGTTCAATTGGTAGAGCACCGGTCTCCAAAACCGGGTGTTGGGAGTTCGAGCCTCTCCGCCCCTGCCAGTTACCAATTAAGTAATAACAAAATTTATACTTCTTTGTAGCCCAGTTAATTAACTGGGCTTTTTGTTATTTATACATTCTTAATATTTACTGCTCTAAACACTCATCAACTGACTTACCAATGCACTCCCTTTGCCAATATTTATCGGTAATATTCTCTGTTATATCTTATAAATTCTAGAGATAAAACTTAAATCCAAAAGTGATTCATTAATATTATGAATAACTATAGAGTGGATTTAAGTTTTATTGGTTGTTTATCGGCTGTTTTAATAGTTGTTGTATCAATACTTGTTGATCACTGGTATTTAGCCAAACCGCAAATAAAGGTTTTTGAATAATTTCTGTTGAGGCAGGAGCAAGATCTGAATAGAGATCGAGCCAGTGTGTAGGTAGAAATGCAACTGCTTGAGTTGTTTTCATTAATTGATAAGCAATCATTGCGGAGTTAGTGGTTAAAATAGGATCAATTTTTTGCACTGCCCCATTAGGAAGAAAAGGCAGAAAATCAGCGCTCCATTCAATTTTGATAAATTGTGCTATTTCTTCTGTTTTATTTGATGCTATTTTCATCAACTGGAAAGTAATATCACCAATAACTTTACTTTCTAATTCATCCATCTTTGGTGCTTCAGTCGTAAAAAGAAGATCGATCTCTCTTGCATGAAGTTGTTTTACAAGAGATTGCCTTGTAGAGACTCTAGATTCGATTCTAAGCTCTTTTCTTTCTAGATAAGATTCCTGTAACCAAGATGTTAGATATGCTTCCCAGAGTGATGCTGTGGCGCCAATTGATAGCTCTGAATGTTGAGAAGCATGGCTAATCTCTTTTTTAGCGAGAAGCCATGTATTCATTAACGATTCAGCATAAGGGATCAGCCTTTCACCCGCGACAGTTAGACGAATATTATTACGATGGCGTGTAAACAGACTTGTGCCTAACTGTGTTTCCAATTGTCGTATTCTAAAACTAACCGCAGACTGCGTTAAATAAAGAGATTCAGCGGCTCGTCCAAAGTGTCTAGTCTTACTGACTTCCAAAAAGGTTTTCAGTAATTCGGTATCCACATCTATCTCCAAAAAAATTTGTCGTTACGATTTAAATATTTTGTTTTACAGAACTGCATGACTATCTAATACTCCGCGCCATAAGTATGACGATAGAGAATTAGGAGTGTGTCAGATGGCAGAAAGTTTTATCACGACTAATCGTTTTTTTGACAATAAACATTATCCGCGTGGTTTTTCTCGTCATGGCGATTTCACTATCAAGGAATCCCAGATATTGGAACGTCATGGTCAAGCCTTTAATGAGCTTGATTTAGGCAAACGAGAGCCTACAACTGAAGCGGAAAAATTATTTGTTGCCATGTGTCGTGGCGAACGAGAAGCAGCAACGGTCGAAGAAAAAATTTGGAAGAAATATACTAGTCGTATAAGTCGTCCAAAACGTTTTCATACATTATCGGGTGGAAAGCCGCAGCTCGATCCATCTGATGACTATACCGACTCTGATGATTAATATCATTAGTTTTAGTTAAAAGGGGCGTATTTTCGCTCCTTTTTATTTACCCATCTAGTTGCTTTTGTAAATAGATCATTAATCTATCCATTGCACGAAAGCTTAATGCTTCAATTAAATGATTTCTTTGTATTTTCTCTTCATTCGCAAGGTCTGCGATAGTTCTCGATACTCTTAAAATCTTATGCCAAGCTCGTATTGATAATCCTAATTTATTTAGCGTGTCTTCAAGAAAAGTTGCATCACTAGTACTTAACGAGCAATAGCATTCAATCTCTTTTCCAGTCAAATAAGTATTCACTTTTCCACATCGTGCAAATTGCTTTTCTCTTGCCGTAAGAACACGTTCTCTAATTGCAGTACTACTTTCAGTAGTAAATGTGGGATGAATAAGCGCGCCTTGAGGAAGCAGTGGCATTTCGACAGATAAATCAAACCTATCTAAAAAAGGTCCAGAAACCTTGCTTAAATAGCGCAGGATCTGTTTTATTGGTGCTCGATTGTGATTACCTTGATAGTGCCCTGTTGGGCTTGGATTTAATGCACCGACCAATAATACGTTGGCTGGGTAGCTTATTTTGGCTTTTGCTCGTGAAATAGTAATTTCTCTAGCATCTAGAGGTTCTCGTAGTGCATCGAGTACACGGCGTTCGAATTCAGGCAGTTCATCTAAAAATAAAATACCGTGATGTGCTAATGTAATTTCTCCTGGTTTAGGAAGAGCCCCTCCTCCTGTTAAAGCAACAGCAGAGGAAGTATGATGTGGGGCTCTAAATGGTCTTGTAGGCCACTTTTTTTCATCAAATGTTACTCCTCTTAAACTACTAATGATTAATACATCAAGTGCTTCTTTAGCAGTTAAAGGTGGAAGAAGCGTACTTATCCTTTGCGCTAACATTGTTTTCCCTGTTCCCGGTGGGCCAAGAAATAAAATGTTGTGATTTCCTGCTGCTGTAATTTCCGCTGCCCTTTTTGCATTATTTTGGCCAATTATATCGCTCATATCTTTATTATCTTGATTTTCAATTTCATCATTAATAATAAAGCTTTCTGTTTCAATTAATGGTGTATTATTTTCTAGGTGGTGGCAAATTTCTAAAAGATGAGAGGCTAGTAAAGCTGATTTATTGGGTAATAATGAAACTTCAGTTTGATGTTCTGTTGATACAATGCATATTCGACGATCTTTTGAAGCACTAAGAATTGAAGGAATAATGGCGTTTACTCGTTGTAATTTTCCAGAAAGTGCAAGCTCTCCTATAAACTCATAACGTTCTAATTTATCTGAAATTAACTGTTCTGATGCAATTAATATTGCAAGTGCAATAGGTAAATCATAACGTGCCCCTTCTTTGGGTAAATCAGCGGGCGAAAGATTAATTGTTATTCTTTTGGCAGGATAAATATACCCACTATTAATTAATGCACTTCTTACTCTGTCTTTTGCTTCTTTTACGACAGTTTCAGGTAATCCAACTAATGTTAATCCGGGTAATCCCTGACTAATATGAGCCTCGATAGTAATAAGCGGAGCTGATATTCCTAAAGAGGCACGCGTATATATTATTGCTAATGCCATTTTTTATTCTCCATTATTTTTTTCTTTTTAAATTATTTTTTCTTTTGTGTTAAATGGAGAGTTAAATAAATGCGAAGTATCTCGAAAATAACATAACATATTGAAATATAGTAATTAATTAAATAAATAAATAATTTAATAAATATAATAAAAAATATGTTCTCTTTTGGGCTTTAAATAATGACGTATGATAGTAGAAAAAACAAAGTAACGGGTTCTTTATCAGCATTAATAACTAAAAAATAAATATTTTATAGATATATGTTCTAATGGTGGATTGTGGTATAAAAATATATATAAAATTCATTGTGTTACGATTATTTTTAAAATAAACGTTGTCAATTCTAAAATATCATGATAACTCTAAAAGGACAGAGTGAAAGAAAACACAACACAACAAACATTTTAATAAGAAAAGAAGTTATAAAACTATGAATACTATCGTCCTAGTGATTAGCCTAATTATTGTCAGCGTGGTGGTGATTATTAACCCACCGTGCGGGGCTGCACTAGGACGAAGAAAGGCTAACTAAACTAGCCGGATCTCTTAAAAACCCCCGCACCGAAAGGCGCGGGGGTTTTTTTTGAGCCTAAGTTTGAAAAAGAGATTAAATAGAAAATAAATTCAAATTAAACAAGAAGTTAAGATGGCAGGGTGAGAGAATGAATGGAGCACAGTGGTTAGTACAGGCATTACGAAAACATCAAGTTGAAACAGTCTTTGGTTACCCTGGCGGTGCGATCATGCCTGTTTACGATGCCCTTTATGATGGCGGTGTTGAACATATTTTATGTCGCCATGAACAAGGTGCTGCAATTGCTGCTATTGGTTTTGCTCGCTCTACAGGTACAACGGGTGTTTGTATCGCGACATCAGGCCCAGGCGCTACTAATGTTATCACTGGGCTTGCTGATGCATTGTTAGATTCTGTGCCTGTTGTTGCTATCACTGGGCAAGTTGCTTCCGATTTAATTGGTACTGATGCATTCCAAGAAATTGATGTTTTAGGTCTTTCGTTGGCGTGTACAAAACATAGTTTTTTAGTTTCAAACGTTGATGAATTACCGAGAGTGTTATCAGAGGCATTTTCTATCGCATCTCAAGGCCGCCCTGGGCCTGTTTTAATTGATATTCCTAAAGATGTTCAATTGGCTGATGCTTCCCATTTATCAAGCTATGAATTACCCGAAGAGCAAGAGTTTCCTTATCCAGCACAAGAGCTGACACAAGCGATGCAGATGTTAGCGAAGGCACAAAAACCTATTTTATATGTAGGTGGTGGTGTTGCCATGAGTAATGCTGTGGAAACGTTAAGAGAATTTGTGACGCAAACAGGAATGCCCGTTGTTTCCACTTTAAAAGGTTTGGGCTGTGCTGATGCGTTAGATGCCAATTATTTAGGCATGTTAGGTATGCATGGTACTAAAGCGGCAAATTATGCTGTTCAGCGTAGTGATTTATTAATTGCTGTTGGTGCACGTTTTGATGATCGCGTAACGGGTCGATTAAATACTTTTGCACCTAATGCAAAGGTTATCCATATCGATATCGACCATGCAGAATTAAATAAATTGAAACAGGCGCATGTTGCGTTATTGGGTGATGCAAAAGCGTTGTTACCTGCATTGTCTCAGCCATTATCCATCGCTGCTTGGCAACAAGAAATTCAAGAATTAAAAGCAGAACACGCTTGGCGTTATGACCATCCCGGTTCTGCAATTTATGCACCATTATTATTAAAACAATTATCAGATGCGAAACCTGAGAATACGGTTGTGACAACAGATGTCGGCCAACATCAAATGTGGTCAGCACAACATATGACATTTGATACACCTGAAAATTTTATCACCTCAAGTGGTTTAGGCACGATGGGATTTGGTATCCCTGCTGCGGTAGGTGCTCAAATAGCTAGACCAGATGCATGTGTTATCTGTGTATCAGGCGACGGCTCTTTTATGATGAATGTGCAGGAGCTGGGCACAATTAAACGTAAGCAATTACCTATCAAATTGGTGTTATTAGATAACCAACGTCTTGGGATGGTTCGCCAATGGCAAGAGTTGTTTTTTGAACAACGTTATAGCGAAACCATTTTAACAGACAATCCAGACTTTGTTGCCTTAGCCAAAGCTTTTGATATCCCGGGGCAACGCATTACAGAAAAAGCACAAGTTGCTGATGCAATAAAATGTTTATTAGAGAGCGATGGCCCTTACTTATTACAGGTATCTATCGATGACGCAGAAAATGTCTGGCCTTTAGTTCCGCCGGGCGCAAGCAATGATGAGATGATGGAGAAATCAAAATGAACCAACACAATATCACAATTGAAGCCCGTTTTTGCCCAGAGATCTTAGAACGTATCCTGAGAGTTATCCGTCATCGTGGTTTTCATATATGCTCAATGAATATGAATATCACAGAGAGTAACAATATTAATTTAAGTCTGACGGTGAGTAGTCCGCGTCCATTAGAGCTTCTGTGCAGCCAGTTAACAAAGTTAGCTGATGTTGCAGGTATTCAAGTATCACATCAACAGAAAGAAAAATTACGATTCATGAATGCACTAAGTGCCATGTAAGGATAAAAGAATGACAAAGCAAGCTGATTATATTTGGTTTAACGGTGAAATGGTTCCATGGGCTGAGGCAAAGGTTCATGTGATGTCTCACGCATTGCATTATGGTACTTCCGTATTTGAAGGTGTGCGTTGTTACAATTCTCATAAAGGTCCTGTGGTATTTCGCCATCGTGAGCATATGCAACGTTTACATGACTCAGCCAAAATTTATCGTATGCCTGTTGAGCAAAGTGTTGATGAGTTAATGGAAGCATGTCGTGAAACCTTACGTAAAAACAAATTAGTCAGTGCTTATATTCGTCCATTAGTTTTTATTGGTGATGTTGGTATGGGGGTTAACCCACCTGCAGGCTATAAAACAGATGTGATCATTGCTGCATTCCCATGGGGAGCATATCTCGGTGAAGAAGCTTTAGATAAAGGTATTGATGCAATGGTTTCTTCTTGGCACCGTGCTGCACCAAATACTATTCCAACCGCAGCTAAAGCTGGTGGTAACTATTTATCTTCATTATTAGTGGGAAGTGAAGCTCGCCGTCATGGTTACCAAGAAGGGATTGCATTAGATGTTCATGGCTATTTATCCGAAGGTGCTGGTGAAAACCTATTTGAAGTAAAAGATGGCGTTATTTTTACACCTCCATTTACTTCATCAGCACTGCCAGGGATCACGCGTGATGCCATAATCAAATTAGCAAAAGATCTAGGTTATGAAGTGCGTGAACAAGTGCTTTCTCGTGAATCACTTTATCTTGCAGATGAAGTCTTTATGTCAGGTACAGCCGCAGAGATTACACCAGTACGTAGTGTTGATGGTATCCAAGTAGGTATCGGACGTTGTGGCCCTGTGACCAAAGCAATTCAAAAAGCATTCTTTGGTCTGTTTACGGGTGAAACAGAAGATAAATACGGCTGGTTAGATCCAATCAATTCATAAACATAATCAAATAAATTTGTTTAGCGGGTAGATCGTTCCCTACTCGCTTTCTTTATCGCAGGAGTGTGAAAAATGCCTAAATACCGTTCAGCGACAACGACACACGGTCGTAATATGGCTGGAGCCCGTGCCTTATGGCGTGCAACGGGAATGACTGATGCTGATTTTGGTAAACCCATTATCGCAGTTGTGAACTCATTTACGCAATTTGTACCGGGTCATGTGCATCTGCGGGATTTAGGAAAACTCGTTGCTGAGCAAATTGAAGCCGCTGGTGGTGTCGCTAAAGAATTTAATACCATTGCGGTTGATGATGGTATCGCAATGGGACATGGTGGCATGCTTTACTCTTTGCCATCCCGTGAACTTATCGCAGACTCTGTGGAATATATGGTTAATGCACACTGTGCTGATGCGATGGTGTGTATCTCAAACTGCGACAAGATCACCCCAGGAATGTTAATGGCGTCTTTACGTTTAAATATTCCGGTTATTTTTGTTTCTGGTGGTCCTATGGAAGCAGGTAAAACGAAGCTTTCAGACCAACTGATCAAATTGGATCTGGTTGATGCCATGATCCAAGGGGCAAATCCAAATGTCAGCGATGCGGATAGTGAGCAAATCGAACGATCAGCGTGCCCAACCTGTGGATCCTGTTCAGGTATGTTTACCGCAAACTCAATGAACTGTTTAACAGAGGCTCTGGGATTATCTCAACCAGGAAATGGTTCATTACTTGCAACACACGCAGATCGTGAAACGCTTTTTATTAACGCAGGCAAGCGCATTGTTGAATTAACCAAGCGCTATTATGAAAAAGATGATGAGTCCGCATTACCACGCAATATCGCTAAAAAAGAAGCTTTTGAAAATGCGATGATCTTAGATATTGCAATGGGTGGCTCGACCAATACGGTTCTGCATTTATTGGCAGCTGCGCAAGAAGGTGAAGTTGATTTCACTATGGAAGATATCGATAGACTTTCTCGCCAAGTACCTCATTTATGTAAAGTGGCACCAAGTACACAAAAATATCATATGGAAGATGTTCACCGCGCAGGTGGGGTCATGGGTATTTTAGGTGAATTAGACAGAGCCGGATTACTGAACCGTAATGTAGATAATATCTTAGGGTTAACTCTGCCAGAAACATTAGCGCAATATGACGTGATGTTAACGCAAGATGAGCAAGTAAAATCAATGTTCCAAGCTGGCCCTGCTGGTATTCGTACCACGAAGGCATTCTCTCAAAATTGTCGTTGGCCAACCTTAGATACCGATCGTGAAAACGGGTGTATCCGCAGTAAAGAGCATGCTTATAGCCAAGATGGTGGATTAGCGGTTTTATCCGGAAACTTAGCAGTCGATGGCTGTATTGTTAAAACCGCCGGTGTTGATGAAGATAACTTAATTTTTAGTGGTCCCGCAAAAGTATATGAAAGCCAAGATGATGCTGTTGAGGCTATCTTAGGTGGAAAAGTAGTGGCGGGCGATGTGGTCATTATTCGCTACGAAGGCCCTAAAGGTGGGCCGGGTATGCAAGAGATGCTCTATCCAACCTCTTATTTAAAATCAATGGGATTAGGTAAAGCTTGTGCACTTATCACTGATGGACGTTTCTCTGGTGGAACATCAGGTTTATCTATCGGGCATGTTTCACCTGAAGCAGCAAATGGTGGCGTAATTGGTTTAGTGGAAGAGGGCGATATCGTCTCTATCAATATTCCAACTCGTGAAATCTCATTAAAGGTAGATGATAAAACATTATCTGCTCGCCGTGATGCACAAAATTCCCGTGGTGATAAAGCGTGGACACCACAAAATAGACAGCGCCAAGTTTCGTTTGCTTTACGCGCTTATGCTTCTTTAGCCACTAGTGCCGATAAAGGTGCGGTGCGTGATAAATCTAAATTAGGGGGCTAAAAATGGCTGCCTTTAGACCTTTAAATTCAGCGCCAAGTAGCGCTGAATATTTAAAAGCGGCGCTGAGCGCGCCGGTTTATGAAGCCGCAATAGTCACCCCGCTCCAAGAGATGATAAAAATCTCTGAGCGTTTAGAAAATACAATTTTAGTTAAGCGCGAAGACCGACAACCTGTTCACAGCTTTAAATTACGTGGTGCTTATACCATGATTGCAGGGCTGACTCCTGAACAAAAAGCGAAAGGTGTTGTGACGGCTTCTGCGGGTAACCATGCTCAAGGTGTTGCGCTGTCAGCGAATCGAATGGGGGTAAAGGCATTAATCGTGATGCCAGTGGCAACAGCGGATATTAAAGTCGATGCTGTTCGCCAATTTGGTGGAGAAGCTTTGCTTTATGGAGCCAACTTTGATGAAGCAAAAGCGAAAGCTATCGCGCTGTCTGAAGAGATGGGATACACCTTTGTTCCACCTTTTGATCATCCTGCTGTTATTGCAGGACAGGCAACACTGGCAATGGAACTCTTACAACAAGATGTTCATCTTGATCGTATTTTCGTACCAGTTGGTGGTGGTGGTTTAATTGCTGGGGTGGCGGTATTAATTAAACAACTTATGCCAGAAATTAAAGTTATTGGTGTTGAAGCAGAAGATGCTGCATGTTTAAAAGCCGCATTAGAGGTAGGACACCCTGTCGAATTAGCTCGAGTAGGCTTATTTGCAGAAGGTGTTGCCGTTAAGCGTATTGGTGATGAAACTTTTCGTTTATGCCAAAAATATGTTGATGATGTAATAACTGTTGATAGTGATGAAATTTGTGCCGCAGTAAAAGATTTATTTGAAGATGTGCGTGCGATTGCAGAGCCTTCAGGCGCGTTGGCATTGGCTGGGCTTAAAAAATACGTTGAAGATCACCAGATTAAAGGTGAGCGTCTAGCACATGTGCTTTCCGGTGCAAATGTGAATTTTCATGGACTACGTTATGTCTCTGAACGCTGTGAACTCGGCGAAAAACGCGAAGCATTATTAGCGGTGACGATCCCTGAACAAAAGGGGAGTTTTTTGCGTTTTTGTCAGATCTTAGGTCAGCGCGTTGTCACTGAATTTAATTATCGCTATAGCGATGCAGATCCTGAAAATGCACGTATTTTTGTTGGTGTTCGTTTAAGCCAAGGACTGACAGAGCGTAAAGAAATTTTGCGTGAACTTACGACTGCGGGTTATCAAGTGGCTGATTTGTCTGATGATGAAATGGCAAAACTTCATGTGCGTTATATGGTCGGGGGTCGTCCTAATAAACCGCTTAAAGAGCGTTTATTTAGCTTTGAGTTTCCTGAATCACCGGGCGCTTTAATGAAGTTTTTAAAAACATTAGGAACTTATTGGAATATTACGTTATTCCACTATCGTAGTCATGGTACCGATTATGGACGTGTGCTGGTGGCATTTGAATTGCCCGAAACAGAAGGGCGTTTCGAGCGACATTTAGATGCATTAGGTTATGAATATCATGATGAGACAGGAAATCCTTCTTTTCAGTTATTTCTGTCACCACAAACGACAAGTTTAGTCGTGGAGTAATCGCCAAAAAGCACTGATCACAGGTTCTTGAAGGCGTTTGTGTAATCCGCAAACGCCTAACTCGAAAGGTTCTACCATTGAAATATTATCCAATGAAGAGATGCGATTACGAACTGGCTCAGGGCAGTTATCAACGACAACTTGTGGGATAAGTGCAATACCACAACCTAACGCAACCATTGAGACAATTGCTTCATGCCCTGAAACAGTCGCATAAATTAAAGGATTATGGATACGGTGGCGTTTAAACCATAACGCAATTCGTTGTCGTGATGGGCCATGTTCAGGAATGATAAATGGAATATTGAGCCAATCAGGTTTCTCTTGCGTTGCAAGATGGCGAACATTGCAAGGCAGTGCAGGCGCAATCAGTACTAATGGTATTTCACCTATTTTTTCAAAGCAGATATTTTCAGGAAGCTTTTCAGGTTTTCCTGCAATACCTAAATCGGCTTCATCAGATTGCACTTTATCGACCGCATCAGCTGCATCTCCTGTGGTGAGCTTTATTTCAACTAATGGATTTTCTGCACGAAAACGGTCAAGAATAGGTGGCAAATGGCTGTAAGCCGCTGTTACAGAACAAAACAGGCGTAGCTCACCAGAAAGGCTGGGGCTATTTTGATTTAGCGTGTGCTTAAGTTGCTTATATTGCAATAAAGTTTGTTGAGCATAGCGTTTTAGCTGTTCGCCCGCATCAGTGAGAGTCACCTGTCGGTTATCACGTAAAAACAGAGGGTGGCCTAAGCTTTCTTCAAGTCGTTGAATTTGACGAGAGAGCGTAGAAGGGCTGACGTGCATCGCTTGTGCTGTCTTGGTGAAGTGACAACTTTCAGCTAAATGCAGGAAGAGTTTGAGATCACGAATATCCATTGCCTGCCGCCTTAGGTGATAAAAAAGAACGTTGCATTTTTTGCAACACTATCTTGTAAATATATCAATTTAAGCAATGGCTTTCATCCCATATAGTAAAGTCATGCAACACCTCACTGAGAGTGAGGATAATAATAGCAAACACATACACAACGATTTTGGAGCCTTCTATGACAAATTATTTTAATACATTGAATCTGCGTCAGCAGTTATCGCAATTAGGTAAATGTCGCTTTATGTCACGTGAAGAATTTGCTGATGAAGCAAATTATCTGAAAGGCAAAAAAGTCGTTATTGTTGGTTGTGGCGCTCAAGGCCTGAACCAAGGTTTAAATATGCGTGATTCAGGTTTGAATATCGCGTATGCCTTACGCCAAGAAGCGATTGATGAGAAACGTGCCTCATGGCGTCGTGCAACCGAAAACGGTTTTGAGGTTGGAACCTATGAAGCGTTGATCCCTCAAGCGGATTTAGTTGTTAACTTAACGCCAGACAAACAGCACTCTGCTGTTGTTCAAGCTGTTCAACCGTTGATGAAATCAGGTGCAGCATTAGGTTACTCTCACGGTTTTAATATCGTTGAAGTTGGCGAAAAAATTCGTGATGACATCACCGTTGTTATGGTTGCACCAAAATGTCCGGGTACTGAAGTTCGTGAAGAATATAAGCGTGGTTTTGGTGTTCCAACACTGATTGCAGTTCACCCTGAAAATGATGCAAAAGGCGAAGGTATGGCCATTGCTAAAGCATGGGCTGCCGCAACAGGTGGTCATCGTGCGGGTGTTTTAGAGTCCTCTTTCGTTGCTGAAGTAAAATCAGACTTAATGGGTGAACAAACTATTCTGTGCGGTATGTTACAAGCAGGCTCGCTGTTATGTTACGACAAGATGGTTGCTGATGGCGTTGAGCCGGGATATGCAGGTAAGTTGCTGCAATTTGGTTGGGAAACGATTACAGAAGCACTGAAGCAGGGTGGTATCACCTTGATGATGGACAGATTATCTAATCCTGCAAAAATGCGTGCTTACGCATTATCAGAGCAACTGAAAGAGATCATGGCTCCACTGTTTGCAAAACATATGGACGATATCATTTCAGGTAAATTCTCTGAAACTATGATGGCTGATTGGGCTAATGATGATAAAAACTTACTGACATGGCGTGAAGAGACCGGAGCAAGCGCATTTGAAAATTATCCTGAATATGAGGGTAAAATCAGTGAGCAAGAGTACTTTGATCACGGCGTATTAATGGTTGCAATGGTTAAAGCTGGTGTTGAATTAGCTTTTGATACCATGATTGAAGCAGGGATCTTTGCAGAATCAGCTTATTATGAATCACTGCATGAGCTGCCATTAATTGCAAATACCATTGCTCGTAAGCGTTTATATGAAATGAACGTGGTTATTTCTGATACCGCAGAATATGGTAACTATCTGTTCTCATTTGCTGTTGTTCCTATGCTGAAAGAGTTTATGACAACATTACAATCTGGCGATTTAGCGAAGAAAGTTCAAGATAATGGAACCGATAACGCACAATTACGTGATATCAATGAGGCAATTCGTCAGCACCCAATTGAAGCCGTAGGTAAAACGTTGCGTGGGTATATGACGGATATGAAGAAGATTGCTGTTGCCAACTAATTTTTCGTCGCTCTTTACGCGATAAGTGCGTTGGCTACACTCGGTTACCCAAGTCACATACTAATGTATGCTCCTTGGGATAACCTCTTTTGTTGCCTTCTTCTCACGTAAATAGCTTAGAAAAATAAGTGAAAAGTGAAGGTTAAGTTTTTGCTATCTTCTCATGCAAAGAGCTTAGAAAAATAAGCGAAAAGTGAAGATTAAATTTTATTGAAAACCGTATTTCTTAATGGAGTACGGTTTTTTGTTTTTATAGTGTGAGAAAAATTGAAAGAGGGAATACTCAAGACTTTGATTGCTTTCTGCTACAATTGTCCCCCGTTATGTTCTTGGTTAATGAAGTTTGGAAAAAGTATGCGATTAAATCCTGGTCAACAAAAAGCAGTAGAATATGTGTCAGGCCCTTGTTTGGTCTTGGCAGGTGCAGGATCGGGTAAAACACGGGTTATTACCAATAAAATTGCACACCTCATTCGTCAATGCCAATATCCAGCAAAGCAAATTGCGGCGGTTACATTTACCAATAAAGCTGCGCGTGAAATGAAAGAGCGTGTTGCTCAAACCTTAGGTCGCCAAGAAGCGAAAGGGTTAATGATCTCAACGTTCCATACATTGGGATTAGAAATTATTAAACGTGAATATAAAGCGTTAGGTATTAAAGCTAAATTTTCACTGTTTGATGATCAAGACCAATCTGCATTACTTAAAGAATTAACGGCTGATTTATTAGAAGAAGATAAAGATTTACTGTCTCAGTTAAAGAGCCAAATCTCTAACTGGAAAAATGATATGCTCACGCCAGATCAAGCAATAGGAATGGCGCGTTCGCAACAAGATCATACATTTGCCGAATGCTTTCGACGTTATGAGCAACATCTGCGTAGTTGTAATGTGCTCGATTTTGATGACTTAATTAGTCGGCCAACTTTATTATTACGCACAAATGAAGAGGTCAGAGAGCGTTGGCAAAGACGTATCCGCTATTTGCTGGTGGATGAATATCAAGATACAAATACAAGCCAATATGAATTGGTCAAATGGCTGGTTGGTGAAAGAGCTCGCTTTACGGTTGTAGGCGACGATGACCAATCAATCTATTCATGGCGTGGTGCTCGACCTCAAAATTTAGTGCTATTACAAAAAGATTTTCCACAACTTAATGTGATTAAGCTCGAGCAAAATTATCGCTCTTCTGGGCGTATTCTAAAATCAGCGAATATCTTGATTGAAAATAATCCCCATGTTTTTGAAAAACGGTTATTTTCAGAGTTAGGTTATGGTGATGAACTACGGGTTTTAACGGCTAATAATGAAGAGCATGAAGCAGAACGTGTGGCTGGTGAATTAATTGCTCATCACTTTATTAATAAAACCAATTATAAGGATTACGCGATCCTTTATCGTGGTAATCATCAGTCTCGTATTTTTGAAAAATACTTGATGCAAAATCGTATTCCTTATCGTATTTCAGGTGAAACCTCTTTTTTCTCACGAGAAGAGATAAAAGATATTCTGGCTTATTTGCGAGTGATTACTAATCCTGATGATGATGCGGCATTTTTACGTATTGTGAATAAGCCTCGCCGTGAAATTGGCCCTATGACGATCCAAAAGTTAGGTGAATGGGCAAAAGTCCGAGATAAGAGCTTATACAATGCCTGTTTTGATTTGGGATTAGGTCAAACCTTAACAGGTCGAGGTTTAAATTCATTACAAGCATTCTCTCAATGGATGTCACGTATAGTGCAAAAATCAGAACGAGAGCCGCTGTTGGCTGTGCGCGATTTATTGCATGAAATGGATTATGAAAGTTGGTTATATGAAACCTCAAGTAGCGCAAAAGCCGCTGAAATGAGAATGAAAAATATTAATCAGCTATTTTTATGGATGAGTGAAATGCTTGAAGGTGATGAATTACATGAACCTATGACACTTTCTCAAGTCGTTAACCGTTTTACCTTGCGCGATATGATGGAGCGAGGAGAAACAGAAGAAGAGTTAGATCAAGTTCAGTTAATGACATTACATGCCTCTAAAGGTCTTGAGTTTCCTCATGTATTTTTAGTAGGAATGGAAGAGGGTATATTGCCACACCAAAGTAGTATTGATGAAGATAATGTAGAAGAAGAAAGGCGTCTTGCTTATGTTGGGATTACTCGAGCACAAAAAACACTCACTTTTACGTTATGTAAAGAAAGGCGTCAATATGGCGAATTAATTAAACCCGACCCAAGCCGTTTTCTTTATGAATTACCTCAAGATGATTTGAATTGGGATACTAATAAAAAGAAAGTGTTAAGTGCTGAAGAAAAACAAGAGAAAGGGCAAAAAGGTGTTGCGGGATTAAGGGCTATGCTGGCAAGACACAAACCCGAATAGTATAAGGTTTGCTAGATAAAATAAACCCCTTGGCATATTGATATCCAAGGGGTTTTTATTTTTGTATAAGTAAAAAAATTAACTTATACGAGAGCTGTTTTGTTCTTCAATCATTAAAGACCAATGGACATAGCTCTGAAGTTGGATCTCTTCTTGGAGATTTTCAGCCCGTAATGGATGCTCATTAAGCCATTGATATGGCAGTGTAATAATGAGTTTCTCATCTTCAGTGCGTAATCGTAATGCAGGGAGCGTATCATCACGGCGACGGCTAGCAAAAATGATGGCTAATCGCAGTAAACGCACTAGTCGATTTGCTTGAGTTATCGGTAGTGCGTTTTGATGATTAAGGGGGGCAAGATCGATGATCCCTGTTTGGTTCTTTAGCAAAGAAGCCAATAAACGTCGTTGTGCAGGTGTGTATCCTGGCAAATCAAGATGAGAGATCAGATAGCTTGCATGTGAAGGTGCTTGACGGAAATCAACACTTAGGCCGATTTCATGTAATGCACTGGCGCTGTTAAGCAACTCACGGCAACGATTATCTAACTGCCAACTCTTGCTGACTTGGATAAAAAAGTGTTCTGCAAGTTGTTGAACTCGGTGTGCTTGCTCAATATCAATTTGAAACCGGCGCTGGACATTACGAAGAGTACGCTGGCGGATATCTTGCTCAATAGGAAGATGTAACATTCCATAGACTAAGCCTTCTCGTAATGCACCACCTGCTAAGATCATATTGTCGATATGCAGTGTTTCAAATATGGCGATTAAGATAGCAAGCCCACTTGGAAACACTAAGGCTCGTTCAAAAGTAAGCCCTTCAATTTCAAGTTCTTCTAGTTTCCCACACTCAATGGCTTTGTGCTTGAGTCGCTCAAGCTTAGGTAAGGTGATTAATTCATCCATACCTTGAGCAATCATGATCTCTTGCAACGCTTGTACAGTACCAGAGGCACCTACACACACTTGCCAGCCTTGCTCAATTAATTTATCTGCCACTGGGGCGAGTATCGCTTTGGCTGCGTCTTGTGCTTTAGCAAAATTTTCTTGAGTTAGAGAGCGGTCAGTAAAATAGCGCTCTAACCAAGTTACACAGCCCATACTTAAGCTCATTAATTGCGTCGTTTTAGCGCCAGTACCTGTAACCAGTTCTGTGCTGCCACCACCAATATCGACCACTAAACGTTGCTCTGCACCACCAGTGGTATGTGCAACGCCACGATAGATAAGGCGTGCTTCTTCCTCACCACTAATAACATGAACTGTATTGCCCAATATTTCAGACGCTTTTGCGACAAAAATATCTGTATTTTTAGCAATACGTAATGTGGCTGTTGCTACGACTCTGATTTGTTCAGCCGGAATATCACGTAGATATTCGGAAAAAAGTCGTAAACATTGCCAACCGCGTTCCATTGCCTGCTCTGACAATTCATTTTCACTGTTTAGGCCAGCTGCGAGTCGAACTTTACGTTTCACGCGGGAAAGGACTTGTATAGAGCCCGCGATTTCTCGAACGACTAACATATGAAAACTGTTAGAACCTAAATCAATAGCAGCATAAAGTGATGAGGATTTCAGCATAATTTATGGATGACTCGGGCGTTTATTTCGGTTATTACGTTGAGTATTATTTCCTCTATTATTTCGCGCCGGCGCATTGTTGCGACGAGGCTGACCTTGGCGAGGACGGTGACGGCGTTTAGGCTCAGGAAGATCAGCTAATAATGCATCACTATTATATTTACTCACGGGAATAGCATGTTGAATATAGGTCTCAATGGCAGGTAAATTCAGCGCATATTCTTCACATGCAAGGCTGATTGAGTTACCACTATTTCCAGCACGTCCTGTTCTACCAATACGGTGAACATAGTCTTCACAGTCATCAGGTAAATCATAGTTAAAAACATGTGTTACTGATGGAATATGAAGGCCTCTAGCGGCAACGTCAGTAGCAACCAGAATATCAATATTACCTTGGGTAAAATCTTCTAAAATGCGTAGACGTTTTTTCTGAGGAACATCACCAGTTAATAAACCAACACGGTGCCCATCTGCGGCAAGGTGCGCCCAAATGTCGTCACAACGATGTTTTGTATTGGCAAAAATGATACAGCGATCTGGCCATTCTTCTTCAATCAATGTTTGAAGAAGACGCATTTTTTCTTCATTTGAAGGATAAAAGAGTTCTTCTTTTATGCTAAAACCTGTTTTTTGTTCAGGTTCTACTTCAACATATTCAGGATTATTCATCTGCTCAAAAGCAAGTTCTCTTACGCGGTAAGAAAGCGTTGCAGAGAACAACATATTCATACGCTCAGCCGCAACTGGCATACGACGGAAAATCCAACGAATATCTTTAATAAAGCCGAGATCGTACATTCTGTCAGCTTCATCAAGTACCACAACTTGGATTGCGCTAAGGTTAATATGGCCTTGCTTAACGTAGTCAATTAAACGACCGGTTGTGCCAATAACAATATCGACACCATTATTTAATACTTTTAGTTGTTCGTCATAGCCGTCGCCACCGTAGGCGAGACCCATTTTAATCCCTGTATTTTGCGCAAGCTCTTTAGCATCAGAATAGATCTGCACGGCTAATTCGCGTGTTGGCGCCATAATAAGTGCACGAGGTTGATTGGTTTCATGCCCTTCTTTAGCTGGGTGCGTTAAAAGATAATGAAACGTTGAAGTTAAAAACGCCAACGTTTTGCCTGTTCCTGTTTGGGCTTGCCCGGCAATGTCTTGACCTTTCACAGTGATAGGTAACGTCAATGCCTGAATTTGTGTACAATTAGAGAACCCTTTTTTCTCAAGGGCTTCTATCACTTTTGGATGCAAGGCGAAGTCGGAAAACTTCTTTTCTGTCAAATATGTTTTGCTCATAATGTAATAGAATATCAGTTATGGGTTGCATTACAAAAGTTTATCCGCTGAAATGCAGACAGACTTTTGTTATTTAATGTTACACTGGTACGGTCAATATTATTCTTTGGAGTAGAACAATGAGCGATAAAATCCTTCACTTATCTGACAGCAAATTCGATGCTGATGTATTAAATGCAACCGGCCCTGTGCTCGTTGATTTCTGGGCTGAATGGTGTGGCCCATGTAAAATGATTGCTCCTATTCTAGATGAAGTTGCAACAGAATACGCTGGTAAATTAACAGTTGCGAAGCTAAACATCGATCAAAACCCGCTGACAGCACCAAAATACGGTATTCGTGGCATTCCTACACTGATTTTATTCAAAAATGGTGCAGTTGCTGCGACTAAAGTAGGTGCATTGTCAAAAACTCAACTGAAAGAGTTTTTAGACGAAAATATCTAATTTGATTTAGATATCAAAAATAAAGTAGGACGTTTAGACCTTGTCAGTATTTCTGTTATTGACCGCTAGACGTCCGCTTCGAAGCATGATAAGTTAGCGCCACTTACTTACATAATATATCGGATCTACTTGTCAATATGATTAGACACGATTAAATAAGTCTGAGATATTGAATATCAAGCGTACAAAGTAATAGAATTGAATATCATGATATGATATTTAATCTAATATGATATTTAATATAAGTAATCTGAATTCATCTAACCAGTCAAGTTGCCTTAGAATAATCTATAGTATTCAAGGAATATAAATTTTTCCAAAATATGTTCCTAACCCATATGTTGAAAGTACACTCATGCATCGCAAAAATGAATGTCACTTCTCTGGGATAAAGCAGACTGGTCTAATAGTATTAACACTCTCTAACATTATCATTTTAGTTATACTCTTATGTTAGAAAGTTATAATCTGTAATTTTACACATGACGAAACTGACAGCGATTCGCTGTTATACTATTCACGTTCATAGTTCGAGAGTTACCCCGAGTTATTAAGAACCCACCATTATGAATCTTACCGAATTAAAAAATACGCCGGTATCAGAACTGATAGCACTTGGCGAAAATATGGGGCTAGAGAATCTGGCTCGAATGAGAAAGCAAGACATTATTTTCTCTATCTTGAAGCAACACGCGAAAAGTGGAGAAGATATTTTCGGTGACGGTGTGCTGGAAATATTGCAGGATGGCTTCGGCTTCCTACGTTCCGCAGACAGTTCCTACCTTGCTGGTCCCGATGATATCTACGTTTCTCCAAGTCAAATTCGCCGTTTTAACCTTCGCACTGGTGACACCATCGCAGGGAAAATTCGTCCTCCTAAAGAAGGTGAACGTTATTTTGCCCTCCTAAAAGTTAATGAAGTTAACTTTGATAAACCAGAAAATGCCCGCAGTAAAATCCTCTTTGAAAACTTAACACCTTTACATGCTAACAATCGTTTACGCATGGAACGTGGTAATGGCTCAACAGAAGACTTAACTGCGCGTGTTCTTGACTTAGCGGCGCCAATTGGCCGAGGTCAACGTGGTCTTATTGTTGCTCCACCAAAAGCAGGTAAAACTATGTTGCTGCAAAATATTGCAGCAAATATTGCTCATAACTACCCTGATTGCGTATTAATGGTACTTCTGATTGATGAACGTCCAGAAGAAGTGACAGAAATGCAACGCTTAGTAAAAGGTGAAGTAATTGCTTCAACTTTTGATGAACCAGCTTCTCGTCACGTACAAGTTGCAGAAATGGTGATTGAAAAAGCGAAGCGTCTAGTTGAGCATAAAAAAGACGTTATCATCCTGTTAGACTCCATCACACGTTTGGCGCGTGCTTATAACACCGTTGTTCCTTCATCAGGAAAAGTGTTAACAGGTGGTGTGGATGCAAACGCATTACATCGTCCTAAACGTTTCTTTGGTGCAGCCCGTAATGTTGAAGAAGGTGGTAGCTTGACTATCATTGCAACAGCATTAGTCGATACGGGTTCTAAGATGGACGAAGTTATCTACGAAGAATTTAAGGGTACAGGTAATATGGAATTACACCTGTCTCGTAAAATTGCTGAAAAACGTGTTTTCCCTGCGATTGATTACAATCGTTCTGGTACACGTAAAGAAGAGTTACTGACGTCTCAGGATGAGCTACAAAAAATGTGGATCCTGCGTAAAATTATTCATCCAATGGGTGAGATTGACGCAATGGAATTCCTCATTAATAAGTTAGCAATGACTAAGACAAATGAAGAATTCTTCGACTTTATGAAACGTTCATAAAGTGTATTAACAAAGTGATTGAGCTGAGAATAGGATTAAAATATTAAAATAGTGTGCTCTGTTACAGAATAAGTAATATCACCTCAATTTATATGCTGTTAAGCTCGTTTACTTTGTAAGAATGACGATATGATGAAAACGCCACAATAGTTTGTGGCGTTTTTTGTTTTTTTATGGGTGTGATTCAATTTTAGAATGCAATATTTTAGCGAGATGTTGGTATATATATTGCATGTTTTGATAATTGATAAAAATAGCGATGGCATCAATAAAAATAGTTAAGGAAAACTTATAATTGATGAAGGGTGGTGGGTTTTGAATAAACTCGTCGTGGTGAGGCTGGAAAAAGAATAAAAACACATGGAAGCGTAAAATAACCAGCTATATTTATTATAGAGAACAGTACTGTGGATATACTAAAAATGAGCACAAGCGTTTTTTATGTGTTCTTATTTTCTTTCGCATTTTTATTCTTGGCTCGTAAAATTGCAAAGAAAATTGGACTCGTGGATAAACCGAATTATCGTAAGAAACATCATGGATTGATCCCTCTAGTCGGAGGAATATCAGTCTATTTTGGTATTGTTTTCGCATTTTATATTTCAGATATTTATATTCCTCATAAGGAATTGTATCTGGCATGTGCGGGACTTCTTGTTTTTATCGGCGCATTAGATGATCGCTTCGATATTAGTGTCAAAATTAGAGCAACAATCCAAGCTTTTGTTGGGATCGTGATGATGGTGGGTGCAGGGTTAAAACTCGACACTCTGGGTCATGCTTTTGGTCCTTGGGAAATGCATTTAGGGCCTTTTGGCTATATTGTTACACTTTTCGCTGTTTGGGCAGCAATCAATGCCTTTAATATGGTTGATGGTATTGATGGGTTATTAGGTGGTCTTTCTTGTGTCTCTTTTGGCGCGCTGGGTATTTTATTATATCAAAGTGGTAATTCAGCTCTCGCATTCTGGTGCTTCTCATTTATCGCGGCAATTTTACCTTATATCCTTCTAAACTTAGGGGTCTGCGGTAAAAAATTCAAAGTCTTTATGGGAGATGCGGGAAGTACACTGATTGGATTTACCATTATTTGGTTATTAGTCGCATCAACACAAACTCAGCCTCGCCCTGTTAAGGCAGTAACTGCATTATGGATAATTGCTATTCCTCTTATGGATATGGTGGCAATTATGTACCGTCGTTTACGTAAAGGGATGAGTCCTTTCTCTCCAGACCGTCAACACATTCACCATTTGATCATGCGTGCAGGTTTTACTTCTCGCCAAGCCTTTATTTTAATTACTGTGGCTGCTGCGCTATTAGCTGCGATTGGTATTATCGGTCAAAACCTATCATTTGTCCCTGAATGGTTTATGTTGGCATTATTCTTGCTTGCATTTGTTATGTATGGTTATTGCATTAAACGCGCGTGGCGAGTCGCTCGTTTTATTAAACGACATAAGCGTCGCTTACGTAGAGCAACACAACAGCATTAATATAAGCAGAGGTTTTTTAACGTGATGAACTCGGAAAATAACGCCTCCCGACAGGGTGAACAGCCAGATAATGAACTTGATATTCGAGGTCTTTTTTGTGCACTTTGGTCAGGCAAAAGCTGGATTATAGGGTTCGCTCTGCTTTTTGCAGTGATTGCACTTGGTGCATCTTATTTGATGCAACCTAAATGGAGTGCAATCGCAATCACAGAGAAACCAACGATTAATAACTTAGGCAGTTATTATTCGCAATCTCAGTTCTTGCGCAATCTTGATACACAGATTAACCCAGCGGCACAAACCCCAGCTTTAACTATTTCAGATGAAGCTTATCAAGAGTTTATTACTCAAATCGCGGCGTTTGATACACGTCGTGAGTTTTGGTTGCAAACGGATTATTTCAAACAACGCAAAGAGAGTGATGAACAGGCTAATGCTGCGTTATTGGATGAGTTAATTAACAATATTCAATTTACGCCTGCTGATGAGAAAAAATTAGTTAATGATCAACTGAAACTCATTGCGGAAACATCAAAAGAAGCGAGTCAATTATTAAATGAGTATATTGCTTTTGCTAATAAGAGAGCATCTACCCATCTTAATGATGAAGTGATAACAGCTTGGGCAACTAGAACTCAATCAATGAAAGCGCTAGTTAAACGCCAAGAAATGGCGGCTCAATCTGCGTATCAACGCCAAGTTAACTTATTAGAGCAATCAATTAAAGTGGCTGAGAAACAAGGTATTTCTCAAAAACAAACATCGATTGCGATTGATGAGTTACCAGATTCTAAACTGTTTCTGTTAGGTGTTCCTCTGTTGCAATCACAGCTAGAAACTTTAGTGGCAACAGGTGCTGATTTTGATAGTGATTATGACCAAAATACGGCAATGTTAGCGACCCTTGCTGTGGGCGCAAAATTACAAGATAACTTCCAAACTTACCGCTTTCTACGTACCCCTGAAGATCCTGTTAAACGTGATAGTCCTCGTCGTGCCTTTATGATGGTACTTTGGGGCGCTATTGGTGTTTTAGCGGGTGCAGGTGTTGCATTAGTAAGACGCAGTTCATTAAAAAAATAATAATAATTAATTTTTGTCATTGATGACAATAACGAGACATCAGGTGTTTCGGCACCTGATGTACTGAGTATAAGGGCATATTGCTTTCCCAAAAATAAGCGATATAACAATGAAAAAAAGAGAGCCACTGTGAAAGTGTTGACTGTTTTTGGCACACGCCCTGAAGCGATAAAAATGGCACCTTTAGTGCACGCTTTAGCAAATGATGATTCGTTTGAAGCGAAGGTATGTGTTACGGCCCAACATCGAGAAATGCTTGATCAGGTATTAAATCTTTTTGAGATCAAACCAGATTATGATCTCAATATTATGAAACCAGGACAAGATTTAACGGATATTACCTGTCGTATTTTAGAAGGGTTAAAACCGGTATTAGCGTCATTTCAACCTGATGTTGTTTTGGTACATGGTGATACAACAACCACCATGGCAGCAAGTTTAGCCGCATTCTATCAACGAATTCCTGTTGGTCATGTGGAAGCTGGTTTACGTACTGGCAATCTTTATTCCCCTTGGCCTGAAGAGGCAAACCGTACTATTGCAGGGCATCTTGCAATGTATCACTTCGCACCAACAGAAACTGCAAAATTAAATTTGGTACGAGAAGCGGTTGCGGATAAAAATATTTTTGTTACAGGAAATACAGTAATTGATGCGTTGTTTTGGGTAAGTGACAGAGTGATGGGCAATCAAACACTCTTAAATGAGCTTGCTGTAAACTATCCATTTATTCAGCCTGACAAAAAAATGATCTTGGTAACAGGGCATCGTCGAGAAAGTTTTGGTGGTGGTTTTGAACGTATCTGCCAAGCTTTAGCTGAAATTGCATTAGCACACCCAGATGTAGAAGTTGTCTATCCTGTTCACTTAAATCCTAATGTAAGTGAACCGGTTCAACGTATTCTTCATGGTATTGATAATATTAAATTAATACAGCCACAAGATTATCTACCATTCGTTTATTTAATGAATCATGCTTACCTTATTTTGACCGATTCTGGTGGAATTCAAGAGGAAGCCCCTTCATTAGGTAAGCCCGTTCTTGTAATGCGAGACACAACGGAGCGCCCAGAAGCTGTTGAAGCCGGCTCTGTTCGTTTAGTAGGAACAGATACTAAACGTATTGTTAGCGAAGTAACCTCTTTATTGACAGACGAAAACGCGTATCACCAAATGAGTAAGGCAACAAACCCTTATGGTGATGGTCATGCCTGCCAACGTATTCTTGAAGCATTGAAAAAAAATCAGGTGACATTATGAGTTTTGAAACTATTTCTGTTATCGGCCTCGGCTACATTGGTTTACCTACAGCGGCAGCTTTTGCCTCTCGTAAAAAAAACGTCATCGGTGTTGATGTTAATCAGCACGCCGTTGATACGATTAATAAAGGTCAAATTCACATTGTTGAGCCTGATCTTGATAAAGTCGTTAAACAAGCGGTTGAAGAAGGCCATTTAAAAGCCTATACCACGCCACAGCCAGCAGATGCTTACCTTATTGCTGTACCTACACCATTTAAAGGCGAGCATGAGCCTGATTTGGTTTATGTTGAAGCCGCCGCACGCTCTATCGCACCTGTATTAAAAAAGGGTGATCTTATTATTCTAGAATCAACCTCACCAGTTGGCTCTACTGAAAAAATGGCTGAGTGGTTAGCGGAAGCTCGCCCAGACTTAACCTTCCCTCATCAACAAGGTGAAGATGCTGATATCGATGTAGCTTACTGTCCTGAGCGTGTATTACCGGGTCAAGTGATGATTGAACTTATCCGCAACGACCGTGTTGTGGGTGGTATGAATCGTAAATCATCAGAGCGTGCAAGCGAGTTATACAAAATTTTCCTTGAAGGTGAATGTGTTATCACTAATGCACGCACCGCAGAAATGTGTAAGCTGACTGAAAACAGTTTCCGTGATGTTAATATTGCGTTTGCTAACGAATTATCACTGATCTGTGCTGACCAAGATATCAATGTGTGGGAGCTAATTAGCTTGGCGAACCGCCATCCTCGCGTCAACATTTTACAACCAGGTCCAGGCGTTGGTGGGCACTGTATCGCTGTTGACCCTTGGTTTATCGTGTCACAAAACCCAAAACAATCTCGTTTAATTCATACTGCGCGTTTGGTCAATGATGGCAAACCAGTGTGGGTTATCGATCAAGTTAAAGCCGCTGTTGCTGATTGTCTTACTGAAACAGGTAAACGCGCAAACGAAATTAAGATTGCCTGCTTTGGTTTAGCCTTTAAGCCTAATATCGATGACTTACGTGAAAGCCCAGCAATGAATATCACTAAACAAGTCGCTGATTGGCACAGTGGTACGACATTCGCAGTTGAACCTAATATTCATGAGCTACCAACAAAACTGAAAGGGATCACAGAGTTAGTATCAACAGAGCAAGCATTGAAAGACGCGGATATTGTCTTAATGTTAGTTGATCATCAACAGTTTAAAGCGATCCCCGGTAGTAAAGTCACTCAAAAATGGATTGTAGATACTAAAGGAGTATGGCGTTGAAACGCATTCTAGTTACAGGTGGAGCTGGTTTTATCGGCTCTGCTGTTGTTCGACATATTATTGATAACACCAATGACAGCGTTGTTGTGGTCGATAAGCTGACTTATGCTGGTAATTTAGAGTCATTAGCAACTGTAGCTGACAGCGAACGCTATGCCTTTGAGCAAGTCGATATCTGTGATAGAGCTGAGCTTGATCGCTTATTTGCTCAATATCAGCCAGATGTTGTTATGCACTTAGCGGCAGAAAGCCATGTTGACCGTTCTATCGATGGTCCCGCTGCATTTATTGAAACCAATATTGTGGGTACTTACACCTTATTGGAAGCGGCTCGCCACTTTTGGCAAGTTCTACCTGAAGAAAAGAAAACGGCATTTCGTTTCCACCATATCTCAACAGATGAAGTGTATGGCGATTTAGAAGGTACAGATGATTTCTTTACTGAAACTACGCCTTATGCACCAAGTAGCCCATATTCTGCTTCTAAAGCTTCAAGCGACCATTTAGTTCGTGCTTGGTTGCGTACTTACGGTTTACCCACTGTGATCACGAACTGCTCGAATAACTACGGTCCTTATCATTTTCCTGAAAAATTAATCCCATTAATTATCTTAAATGCGATTTCAGGAAAACCATTACCTGTTTATGGTAAAGGTGAACAGATCCGTGATTGGCTCTATGTTGAAGATCATGCTCGTGCTCTCTATTTAGTCGCAACAACAGCAACACCGGGTAAAACTTACAATATTGGTGGACACAATGAGCGTCGCAATATTGATGTTGTTAAAACGATTTGTGCGCTGTTAGAAGAGTTATATCCAGCAAAACCAGAAGGTGTTGCTCAGTATGTTGATCTTATCACTTATGTGAAAGACAGACCTGGTCATGACCTGCGCTATGCGATTGATGCAGCGAAAATTGAAGCTGAATTAGGCTGGAAACCAGAAGAGACATTTGAATCTGGCATTCGTAAAACTGTTTTGTGGTATTTAAATAACGAAACTTGGTGGAAACGAGTGTTAGATGGCTCTTATGCAGGTGAACGTCTAGGGCTTGGGAACTGATTAAGTAAAGAAGGATAAATGATGAAAGGTATTATTTTAGCGGGTGGTTCGGGCACACGACTGCATCCGATAACCAAAGGGGTATCGAAGCAGTTATTGCCTATCTATGATAAACCCATGATCTATTATCCGCTTTCAGTTCTGATGCTTGCTGGTATTCGAGATATTTTGATCATTACAACACCCGATGACATAACCTCATTTCAGCGTTTACTGGGTGATGGTTCTGCATTTGGTGTCCATCTTCAATATAAAATTCAGCCATCTCCGGATGGCTTAGCCCAAGCCTTTATTTTGGGTGAGGAATTTATTGGTGATGATCATTGCTGTTTAGTTTTAGGCGATAATATCTATTTTGGTCAAGGATTTAGCCCAAAACTGAAACAAGTTGCACAACGTGAACGTGGTGCAACTGTCTTTGGTTATCAAGTTATGGATCCTGAACGATTTGGTGTTGTTGAATTTGATGATGATTTTAAAGTGTTATCGATTGAAGAAAAACCAGAACAACCTAAATCTAATTGGGCTGTCACGGGGTTGTATTTCTACGATAACCGAGTGGTTGATTTTGCCAAACGAGTCAAACCTTCGATTCGTGGTGAATTAGAAATTACGTCGATTAATCAGATGTATCTTGAATGTGGTGAGCTTAACGTTGAACTACTGGGTCGTGGTTTTGCGTGGTTAGATACCGGAACTCACGATAGTTTAATTGAAGCCAGCACCTTTGTTCAAACTGTTGAAAAACGCCAAGGATTTAAAGTGGCGTGCCTTGAAGAGATTGCTTGGCGTAATGGTTGGCTCAGTGATGATCAAGTAAGAGAAAGCGCAAAATCACTGTCTAAAACTGGTTATGGTCGCTATCTATTGGATTTATTACATGTCCGTCCTCGCCAATATTAATTATCTTGAGTGGGAAAGTGAGTATTTCTCCCTCAAAACAGGGCGTCTTGAGTTTGATACACAAGCGCCCGCGTTAACAGACGAACAGCTTGATGCCTTTGCTGTGGTTCAAGCAAAAGTCGCATCTCATGAGCTTTCTCTCATCGATAAACTTAGCCAATTAGGTTTTCAATTAGCGGAAGGTGAAATTGATTTTAAACTTTCAATTGGCACAGAAAATGCTTGTAAGAAAACGACTGAATATTGTTTTAGAAAAGCCAATGAAGATGATATCGATTTATTGATGGCAACAGCTTCAGAGGCTTTTGTACAAAGTCGTTTTAGAACACCTTGGTATCAAGAAGGTGATAGCAGTCGTTTTTATGCATTATGGGTTAAAAAAGCGGTGTTAGGCACATTCGATGATATCTGCTTACTGACTTATGATGCTGAAAATAATGTCAGTGGTTTTGTCACTTTACGCCGTCTATCTGAAAATGAAGCAAGAGTGGGATTACTAGCGGTAATGCCCAACAGAATAGGACAAGGCATTGGTAAACAACTGATGTCGGCCGCGAAGTTTTGGTGTCAACAACAAGGTGTTTCGACCTTATATGTTGCAACACAGATCAGCAATATTGCAGCTTCGCGTTTATACACACACAGTGGAGGCTTAATAGAGAGCACCACTTATTGGTTATACAGGGGATAATATGATTCCGTTTAATAAACCACCGGTTGTCGGCACAGAATTAGAATATATGAAACAAGCTATGGAAAGTGGCAAGCTCTGTGGTGATGGCAATTTCACAAAGAAATGTGAAAAGTGGTTAGAAGAACAATTTCATTGTCATAAAACGCTGTTAACACCATCTTGTACAGCATCGCTTGAAATGGCTGCTATCTTATTAGATATCAAGCCTGGCGATGAAGTCATTATGCCAAGTTTTACCTTTGTTTCTACCTCTAATGCGTTTGTATTACGTGGTGCAACGATTGTTTTCGTTGATATTCGTCCAGATACTATGAATATTGATGAAACAAAAATTGAAGCGGCAATTACAGAAAAAACCCGCGCTATTATTCCCGTTCATTACGCAGGTGTTGCGTGTGAAATGGACACGATTATGGCGATTGCGAAAAAACATAATCTGTTTGTTATTGAAGATGCTGCACAAGGTGTCATGTCAACTTACAAGGGTAAGGCTCTCGGCACAATTGGTCATATTGGTTGCTATAGCTTCCATGAAACTAAAAACTATTCATCAGGCGGTGAGGGTGGTGCAACGCTGATTAACGATCCTGATTTAATCAATCGTGCAGAAGTTATCCGTGAAAAAGGTACCAATCGTAGCCAATTTTTCCGTGGTCAGGTAGATAAATATACTTGGCGTGATATTGGTTCTAGTTACTTAATGTCAGACTTACAAGCGGCTTATTTATGGGCTCAACTTGAAGAAGCTGAAAAAATTAATGAGCGTCGTTTAGCATTTTGGCAGATTTACTATGATGCATTGACTCCATTAGCGGAAAAAGGCTTATTAGCGCTTCCAATCGTTCCTGAAGGATTAGAACACAATGCGCATATGTTCTATATCAAACTGAAAGATATCGAGCAACGTACCGCGTTTAATGATTACATGAAAGAACACGGTGTTTTAACAGTGTTCCACTATGTGTCATTACATACCAGCCCGGCAGGTATGAAGTTTGGTCGCTTTGATGGTGAAGATATTTTCACAACGCAAGAAAGTGAGCGTTTAGTGCGTTTACCTATGTTCTACAACATGACAGAAGAAGAACAGCAGACTGTTATTGGCCATATTCGCGACTTCTTTGCTTAATTATGTCGTTAGCCAAAGCATCAATTTGGACAGCGGGATCAACCCTGATAAAAATCGGGGCTGGTCTGCTTGTCGTCAAGTTACTTGCTGTCTCTTTTGGGCCAACAGGGGTCGGGTTAGCAGGTAACTTTCGTCAATTAATCACCGTGCTAGGAGTCTTATCTGGTGCGGGTATTTTTAATGGTGTGACGAAGTTAATCGCACAATATCAAGATGATGATATTCAACGTAAAAAAGTGTTGGGTACTTCATCATCCATGATTTTGCTGTTTTCCACATTATTAGCTATTTTATTTCTTCTTTTTTCTGCTCCACTTAGCCAAGTGTTATTTGGTGATGATTATCATCAATATCAGGATATTGTAAAAGCCGTTGCTTTTATTCAAATGGGGATAGCATATAGCAACTATTTTCTTGCCATATTAAAAGGCTATCGTGATGCAGCAGGTAATGCCTTATCAGTGATTGCCGGTAGCATCATTGGTGTTATCGCTTATTATTTGTGCTATTTATTTGCGGGTTATCACGGTGCATTAATTGGACTTGCATTAGTACCTGCACTTATTTTATTTCCTGCTACATTTTTAGTAGTAAAGCGTAAACGCTTCGCTTTAAGTGAGCTTAAACCTCATTGGGATAAGGCGATAGCAAGTCATCTTGGTAAGTTTACCATTATGGCCATACTAACATCGATTACATTACCCGTTGCTTATATCATGATGCGTAACTTACTTGCTGAGCACTATAGCTGGGAAGACGCGGGGATTTGGCAAGGGGTGACCAGTATTTCAGATGCTTATTTGCAATTTATTACCGCATCTTTTTCTGTTTATTTATTGCCAACACTCTCTCGATTAACGCAAAAGAGTGATATTACCAAAGAGATCGTTAAATCACTGAAATTTGTATTACCTGCCGTAGCTGCTGCGAGTTTTATGGTGTGGTTATTACGTGATTTTGCGATTTGGTTACTGTTTTCAGACAAATTTGTCGCTATGCGTGATTTATTTGCATGGCAACTTGTTGGTGATGTTTTAAAAGTAGGCGCTTATGTCTTTGGTTATCTGGTCATCGCAAAAGCGGCACTACGTTTTTATATCCTTACAGAAGTAAGCCAGTTTGCCCTATTGACGCTATTTTCGCGTTGGCTTATTCCTGAGCATGGTGCGTTAGGTGCCGCTCAAGCCTATATGGCAACGTATATTATTTACTTCCTTCTCTGTAGTTCTGTTTTCGTGATTTATTGCAGGCGCAAATGACAACTTTGATTTACGTACTAGGTTCAGACATTGTGCATCATAACAACACAATGTTACGGTTTTTTAACGACCACCTCGTGACTGAGGCGGGGTTAACGTATAAACCTCGTTTTATCGTTGCCAGTAAAAATACTTCACTGCAAGAAAGCTATCCAGCTTTAGATATTGAGTGTTTAGCTGATAAAAAGCAGGTTGCACAGAGAGTGGTCACATTAGCCAAAGCCGATACCCATCAACGATTCCTTTTTTTAGGTCAGTTTAATGCGCCTATTTGGTTGGCATTATTAACTGGCAAGATCAAACGTCATCAATTTTGGTGGCATATTTGGGGTGCTGATTTATATCAGGATTCTAAACAGCTAAAATTTAAACTCTTCTATCTTCTTCGTAAACTCGCCCAAAAACGTGTGGGCCGAGTATTTGGTACACGAGGTGATCTGAATTACTTCGCACAATTTAACGTTAATATTCCAGCCAGTTTGCTCTATTTCCCAACAAGAATGGATCCTGCGCTTACGGTGACAGAAAAAGCGCCTATTGATGAGAAACAGCTCACCATTATTGTGGGTAATTCAGGGGATAGATCGAATCGCCATATTGAAGCTTTACAGGCAATTGCCGAGCAATATGGAACGCGAGCAAAAGTGATTATTCCAATGGGATATCCTGAAAATAATCACGTTTATATTAATGAAGTAGCCCAAGCAGCTAGCCAATTGCTTCCCTATAATCAGGTTGAAATATTACGTGACAAATTGGCATTTGATGATTATCTCGCGTTATTAAAAACATGCGATTTAGGCTATTTTATTTTCCACCGTCAACAAGGTATTGGCACGCTTTGTCTGCTTATTCAATTTGCGATCCCTTTTGTTATTAGTCGTCAAAATCCATTTTGGCAGGACTTAACTGAGCAAAGTGTTCCTGTTTTTTTCTCTGGGGACAAATTAGATATTGCGCTGATTGAAGAGGCTAAACGTCAATTGCTGATGCTTGATCGCCAAAATATTGCCTTCTTTGCGCCTAATTTCACGGATGGTTGGAAAGAGTTAATTGAGATGAGCACAGGAGAGCCGCAATGACATTGGCGGAACTGGGTGGCTTAGCACTTGTTTATTTTATCTCTTTAAGTTTTATTTTATTGCTGACTTATCAAGAGTTTCGTCGAGTTCGTTTTAATTTTAATGTTTTTTTCTCAATGCTCTATCTGCTGACCTTTTATTTTGGTTTCCCACTAACTTGTATGTTGGTATTCCAATTCGATGTCGCAGTCGTGCCCGTAGATTCATTATTATACGCGCTATTAGCCTCTACTAGCTTCTATGCCATTTATTATGTGACTTACAAGGTAAGGCTAAGAAAACCGGTTGACGGCCCTTCTAGGTCGCTATTTACGATGAATAGAGTAGAAACCAACCTTACTTGGATTTTATTGGCATTAATTGCATTTGTAACAGTGGGAATTTTCTTTCTACAAAATGGTTTTTTACTCTTTAAGCTCAAAACGTATAGCCAAATTTTTTCAAGCCAAGTGTCAGGTGTTGCGCTTAAGCGCTTTTTCTATTTCTTTATCCCAGCAATGCTGGTGGTTTATTTCTTAAAACCTACTCAACAACGATGGATTTTCTTCCTTTGTGCAACGGTGGGGTTTGGGATCTTAACTTACATTATCGTGGGTGGAACCCGCGCTAACATCATCATCGCTTTTGCACTGTTTTTATTTATCGGCATTGTTCGTGGCTGGATAACCTTGTGGATGCTGGTTGCCGCTGGGGTTATGAGTATTGTTGGCATGTTCTGGTTGGCATTAAAACGCTATGGCCTTGATGTGAGTGGTGCAGAGGCATTCTATACTTTCTTATACCTCACTCGTGATACGTTCTCTCCTTGGGAAAACCTAGCTTTGTTACTTAATAATTATGACAAAATTGAATTCCAAGGACTTGCACCGATTATCCGTGATTTTTATGTCTTTATTCCTTCTTGGGTATGGCCAGAGCGCCCAGATGTAGTGCTGAACTCAGCAAACTACTTTACATGGGAAGTACTTAATTACCATGCGGGCCTTGCTATTTCACCAACTTTAATTGGCTCATTAGTTGTAATGGGAGGCGTTGCCTTTATCCCATTAGGTGCAATTGTTGTGGGGCTAATTATTAAGTGGTTTGACTGGCTATATCAGCAAGGGCTAAATGAAAGCAATCGTTATAAATCGGCTATTTTGCAAGCTTTCTGCTTCGGGGCTATTTTTAATATGATTGTTTTAGCACGAGAAGGTGTCGATTCTTTCGTTTCTCGTGTTGTGTTTTTCTGTTTAATTTTTGGTTTATGTTTGGTGGTTGCTAAGCTGCTTTATTGGTTGTTTGAAAGCGCGGGATTAGTGCGTAATTACGTGACTCGTCAAATGCAAAGTGAACCTCGTTGTTTAGAGAAAAAGGAAAAGTAATGGGATCCAATTCAATTCCGAAGTATTCAATCCGCGGACATAATATCTGGGGATTTCGCGATATGGCTCATTTTCTGGATTATCTCTATGAAGGAGCACAAATAAAAAGTGGTTCTTTGATTGCCATTAATGCAGAAAAAATTCTCACAGCGGAAACAGACTCAGCACTTAATGAGCTACTCAATGAAGCTGATTATCTTTATGCCGACGGTATTAGTGTCGTGCGAGGTATTCGTCGTAAATACCCTGATGCAAATGTTTCTCGTATCGCAGGTGCGGATTTATGGGAAGCATTAATGGAAAGAGCGGGCAAAGAAGGAACCCCCGTTTTTCTTGTGGGTGGTAAACCTGAAATTCTTTCTCAAACCGAAGATAAGCTTAAAGCGCAATGGAACGTAAATATTGTGGGTAGCCAGAACGGTTACTTCACACCACAAGATAGAGAGGCGTTATTTGAGCGTATAAAGGCCTCTGGTGCGAAGATAGTGACTATTGCAATGGGCTCACCTAAGCAAGAGTTATTTATTCGTGCATGTCGTGAAATTTACCCTGATGCTTTATACATGGGTGTTGGCGGAACTTATGACGTATTTACAGGACATGTTAAAAGAGCACCGAAAGCATGGCAAAATCTTGGATTAGAGTGGTTATATCGTTTGTTATCACAACCAAGCCGAATTAAGCGTCAATTTAAGCTGTTAAAATTCGTTGGATATTACTATTCCAATAAATTGTAATAGAAATAGTGTCTTTTTTTGTTAGGCGTGACTGATTAAATGATTTATTCACGCTTTTATCTAGCATCTTGATTGTTTAATTATTATACTAACGGGGCGTTTAGCGTGTAAAAACGCTCCATTTATCGACGAAATGCACAAACTATCGTCAAACAAACTTTTTTTTTCAAAAAGCACTAGACAGACAGAGCGTAAATCCGTACTATCCTCTCCCGCAACGGCGTGAAGCGCCCGTAGCTCAGCTGGATAGAGCGCTGCCCTCCGGAGGCAGAGGTCTCAGGTTCGAATCCTGTCGGGCGCGCCATTAAAGCGTGCTAAGAGTTACGGTGAAGAACGTTGTTGTAAGAAGTAATAAGATAGCTGTTATGGTGGCTATAGCTCAGTTGGTAGAGCCCTGGATTGTGATTCCAGTTGTCGTGGGTTCGAGTCCCATTAGCCACCCCATCTTATCTTAGTTATTGTTTATGCGAGGGTGGCGGAATTGGTAGACGCGCTAGCTTCAGGTGTTAGTGTCTTAACGGACGTGGGGGTTCAAGTCCCCCCCTTCGCACCAATAAACAAGATAAGAGCAGTGATACAGACGGCGAGTAGCGCAGCCTGGTAGCGCAACTGGTTTGGGACCAGTGGGTCGGAGGTTCGAATCCTCTCTCGCCGACCAATAAGAAAAAGCCTCGATTATATCGAGGCTTTTTCGTATCTACGACTTACCTTTTTAAAAACCGCAACACCATTTCTATTTCTACTTCTACTTCTACTTCTACTTCTACTTCTACTTCTATAATTCGTTACTCTTTTCATGTTTTTTATTTCTTGTTATGTATTCCAGATAAGAAAGCCAAGATGACGTTTTTAACAAAAATACCATCCCTGTCACTTAAGGATTATTAATAATTTAATTTATTACCGGATTTTAATCTTTATAAAAAGATAGATAAAACACGTAAAATAATTGGTTATAATTATATGAAATATAAGACTTTTATTTTATCTGTCGGTAAATGCCAACACTCGCTATTTTAAATGTCTCCAATAGGAGACATTTAACGTATTGATTTAACATGATTAAATAGTTGGTGTATTTTTCTTGTCGTGAAAAAGAGACGTATATCAGACCCTATATTTTCTTTTCTATTTAGCAATAGCGTGGTGAAAGCACAGGCTATTGCTTTTTTATCATCGAAAATGAGTGAAGCCGGAAAGGAAAACCAAAATTCAATAAGTTAGCTTATGTTTTTTAGAGAGAGAGAATATTTTCAATAAAAAATGAAAAATTGGCACGTTTAATGCAATATTTATATTGTAGATGCTCATTCCACTCCTTATGACAGCGTATGGCTTCATAAACCTAGGAATGATGCAGAGCCGATTATTCGGTGCCTACGTCCACGTTAACGATGAACATCATTCATCATCAACAGGACGAAACGTTGAGTGAGGCACCATCCGTCTGTAGACCTGATTGTATATTTATGCGCCTGTATAGTTTTTATACAGGCGTTTTTTTATATACCAACCACACATCCATTTTGTATTCATCGCATTATCACGCTATTATCCAGCGCAAGGGTAGATTGGAGATAGCATCATTATGATAAATAAACAAAAAGCATATCTTGCACAAGAAAAACTCTTTCTTATAGAGAAGTTTGGCCCATTGTTATTCTTTTTGATCCCGTTGATTATGTTGATTATTGGTGGTAAATCATGGGCTAAATATGTGGCTTTTCTTTGTCAGGGGATCGCTCTGATTTATATTGTTGTGTTTTATCAGGCGAGAAAATATTACCTGTCATTTAAGCAAGAAAATGAGAAGGGAATACCCACTCGTTTTTATCGAATTGCTTGGGTGTATGTATTTTTGGCTTTCTGTGTAGAGGTGGTGTTGCTATTTCAACATAGCTTTTAAATCAAATAAAAAAAACCCTCAATAATCAAAGAGGGTTTTTAAATCAGCCGATCAAACACTTTATGATCATGTTCTTATCGAATGAGTTTATTTACTTTTTTTCGGCTCTTCAAAAATGACAGAGTCTTTTTTCAGTGTCATTAATAAAGCATCTTTGCGCACTTTTGCCGACTCTTCAGATTTTTTCTGTTTATCTAATGCATCAGCAAGCCATGCAAAGTCATGGACATCAGGACGTTGCTTTAATGCATTACGGAAAGCCTCTTCAGCTTGAGCCCATTGTCCTTGTTGCATTGCAATCTGACCTAATGTGCTATTGAGTAATGGCGTTGGCCCATGTTGTTTAATTAATGCATTGAGCACTTTCAAAATAACATTGGCATCTGTATTTTTTAAACGAGGTAATAGTAAGATTAATCGTTCATCATACTGACGTTTAATGCCGTCTAAGATGATCGTTTGAGCAGTATCTGGATCGTTACACTCAATAAGGTGTTCAGCTAAAACGACACGCAATGCATTATCGTGATGTACTTTACGTGGTTGTGCTTTCCACCAATTCTTCAGTCCATCACAGCCATTTTCGGACATTTTCTGTCCCATAATACCGATATAGGCTTTTTGGCGTAATTGCTCAAGTTCATCATCCGTATGTAATGCAATTTTTTGCATAGAAGGAATGATATCAAGCAATGCTTGCCAAGCTGCAGTTCGTGTATAAGCGACTTCTGCAAGACGTAACACCTCTGGATGGCGTGGTGCTTGATTTAATAATTCATCAACTCCAGTACGTGCTGCATGATTTTCGTTTTGTGCTAATAAAATACGTACTCGTGTGATATCAACAGGGAGCTGATTGGTATCGGCAAGCTCAGCTGCACGTTCAAGATGTTGCTGAACTCGGAATTCATCACCACGTTGTTGTGCGGCTTCAGCGGCTAATAGATAGTTTACAACGGGCTGTTCCGCATAATCTGCATTACGGCTCATCAGTTTTTCAACTTCTTTAAAATCACCTTCCGCTAATTTCATTAATGCCATACTGGTTTGTTTACGTGCACGATTACGTTTACGGAAAGAAAACCAACTATATGCTTTTGAGCCTGTACCAATAAAACGGCGATAACTCCAACCAATGAGTAACAGTGCGAATTGCAGTAAAACAAACATAATGACAAGGCTGGTCACACTGGTTTCAATATCCCAATCATCAGTTTGTATAAGCACATAACCTTGGTGGCCTGCCAATAGTGGGCCAAAAATGATGCCAGCAATAAGCACCACAAAAAGGAGCAGTATTTTTAACATAAGCTTATTCTCCTTGTTGTGTTACTGGCGTATCAGCCGTTGCGCTATCAGCCGCAGCATCTTGTATGCTTTCTGATGCATTATCAGCCTCTACGGGTTGGGCATCTTGGGCTTCAACAGCTTGCGCTTCAGCCACTTGTGGTTCTGCATACTCGTTTTGTGCCAGTAGATTGCGGATTTGCTTTTCTACTCGTTTCTCTAGCAGCGTCGGGCTTTTCAATTCTGACGGCATTGCAAGCGTAATAGGTTGCTTCTCTAATTCAGAGACCGTATCTAAAAATGCGGTTGTACTTGGATCAGAGGTATCAAAATAAGCTCGTACCCAAGTGGATACCGCTTCCAGAGATTGCTGATAAGTTTCAGTTTGGTGACGAGGCACGGCTTGAGAAGCAATTAATAAACGTGAGCGTATATTCTCACGTAAATAGACATCTTGATTAGGTGCTAATAAAGGAACGGCTGCGGTATCACGGCGACGAATGGTAATAAAATCATCCATAAAGCTTTTCCAGCTCTTACTTAAATTTTGTTTCCAATCAGAAAGTGAACCTGAAATGGTTTCGTCGTTTTTATCCATTGGTGAGCCGTTACGCTCCAAACCCGCTAAACGGAGATTATCAATCTGATTCGCTAACTGGTTTAATTGTAAGATGATGCCATCATTATCAATTTTGGTGAGTGCGGCTAAACTGCTGATATCTTCATTAATAGCACGACGGATCTCAAGTAAACTCGGATCGTTCATTTCCGCTAAGCTACTGTCGGCACCTTTTAGTAGACTTACAGCGGTTACGACATCTTGATCATTCCATAACTTACGACCAGCCATTTTCACCATAAAATCGGCTTGAGCTAATAACCAGCTTTTGACGTCTGCACTGGAAATAGCGGCAAATCGTGTTTGTAGATCTTGAATTTGACGCTCTGTCGTTTGGCGCTCATTTTGTAATTTATCGATAGTCTGTTTTTGTGAGTTAAACATGCTATCAATATTGTCAAAGCGTTGTTGATAAGTATTTTGGAGCTGTTGTAACTGGGCAAGCTCAGATTTGAGTGATTGATTTTCTACACTCAGTTTTGATGCTTGTTGGTTGGTGTAATAGTAAAGGCTACCACCGATTGCCAAAATAACAAGGATAGCAACAGCACTTCCAATTAGACCTGAGCGCTTGTTATTAACAGGTTTGACTTCCTGATAGCGGACATTCTCATCAGCTTTAGCTGCATCTTTTGGCAAGTCATTATCATTCGTATTTTTCTGTTCCGTCATATCGGCGTCTCATTTAGGTTCTATATTAATGCATGAAATAAAGCATCATTATTGGCACTTTCAGCAACGGTGACTGTTTCCCACCCTAATGTTTTTGCTATTGTTGCTAATCGTTCACTGACCACAAGTAAATGGCAGTTTAACAGCCATGCTTTTTTAGATTCAGCGACCAGATCAAAGAGTTGTTGTAACATTTCACCGCTAGTGACAACAAGCGTATCAACCTGTGCTTTTTCCCATTGAAGCGCAAAGTCTTCAGGGGAATAATTAATAAATAGGCGTTGGTAACATTCGCATTCATCAACAATCGCGCCTCGTTGACTCAATGTTGTTGCGAGTAAGTCACGACCACCGTTACCTCTAAGCAGTAATATTCGTTTGTTTTTCACCTGATTAAGTGCAGGAAGCTCAAGAAGATCTTCACTGGTTTCTCCTTGCTCAGGGTAGCAAATTGGAAGACTGCTTAAATGTTGGAAATCTTTCGCTGTGCTTTGGCCTATTCCATAATAGGATAGCGTATCTGGCCATGATTGTTGTAATTGATTTAGCTGCCAGTTTGCGTATAACACCGCATTTTTGGAAAGTAAAAATACACAATCACCCGCCCTTAATCCTTTTAGTTTAGCATCTAATAAAGGGAGTTCACGACCCGCGATGATCTCGATTAAAGGTGCCTGAAAGGCTGTTTTCCCTGCATCAATTAAGCGCTGAGTTAATGCCTCTCCTGCTGGATTGGGGCGAGTGACTAAAATACTCATGCAGGTGTGTTACCTTGATACACAGCAGTTAAAATAGCTCGTGCACCTTTATCTAAAAGCTCTTCAGCCAATGAAATACCCGCAGTTTCGGCTTTTTCTGGAGTAACTAAACGCTCGCCACGTAAAATAGTTTCGCCATCGGGAGAACCGACTAAAGCACGTAACCAAATTTTGTCATCTTGCCAAATGGCATAACTTCCAATAGGAACTTGGCAACCACCTTCAAGACGAGTATTCATTGCACGTTCCGCTTTAACGCAAACTGCGGTACGAGTGTGATTAAGGGCATCTAATAACTGGCGAGTTTCATTGTCATCTAAGCGGCACTCAATTCCAACAGCCCCTTGTCCAACAGCTGGTAAGGACTGCTCTGCAGATAATGGTGTACGAATACGCTCGTTAAGACCAAGGCGCTTTAAGCCAGCAACGGCAAGAATAATGGCATCGTAATCGCCATTATCTAATTTTCCTAAGCGAGTACCTACATTACCCCGTAAATCACGAATAATTAGGTCTGGGCGCTGTGCTTTTAATTGGCATTGGCGGCGTAAACTGGATGTACCTACAATGCTACCGGCTGGCAGTTCTTCTAAAGAATCATAATGATTAGAGACAAAAGCATCACGGGGATCTTCGCGTTCACAAATAGTAACTAACCCTAAACCTTCAGGGAAATCAATAGGAACATCTTTCATAGAGTGAACGGCGATATCTGCCCGTGATTCAAGTAGAGCAAGTTCTAATTCTTTTACGAATAGTCCTTTGCCACCTACTTTAGCTAAAGGTGTATCTAGAATGATATCACCTTTAGTGACCATCGGTACTAATTCGACGACTAAACCTGGATGAGTAAGTTGTAGTTGTTCTTTCACATAAAGTGCCTGCCACATAGCAAGGGGGCTTTGGCGGGTAGCAATACGGATGGTACTTTTTGACATAATAGTATTATCTCTTCCGAGCGATTAGCGATATTTTTGTTTAGAAATAAGGCATTGTTTTAACACTTTAAGGCTCAATTTTCCAGTTAAGGCGCTTTGTGTCGTGATTACAATGAAAGAAATGAGGCCATCATCGAAAAAGAAAAAAAGAAAAAGGAAATAGAAAATAAGTAAATTATTAATGAACACTATTGAGTTTAGTTATTTTTAGAAATTTATGCTTCTTATAGCTATATAAAAAGTGTGGTTATTTACAAAAAATAAACATCAGGCTAATTTCATTAACATTCAGTAAGTGGAAGATGATGTGAATATCACATTTAATCTGAACGCATTGATAAAACAACTATTATTTTAAATTCACTTATCTTTCTTATTATTTTTTAATATATAAAAACACGATAAATTTTAACAAAATTATTATTAAATAAAAGAAGAAGAAATAATTAAAATAAAGAAAAGAATTTATTTTTTAATTAAATAAATAATTAATAAAAATTAAATATTATTTTAAATATTATTATCACAACATTAAAAATAGAATTCTTATTTTAATCGAGAACATAAAAAACAATCAAAAAATAGAAATAATTCATTATTATCAATTGGTTGCTTCTATTTTCTGCTTTTTTATCTATTTTTTATGTTTTGTCAAAATTTATTTTCAGTTTCATCATCAAGTAAACAGGGGTTTTTGTGGGGTAAAGGGAGGATTGAGAGATTTTTTTTATCATTTTTTCTATGAGTGAAACAATCTATCATTATGATTACAAAGATATTTATTCGATGGCTTTACACGATTAAGCGCTTAAATATTACTTTTAGATCTTGGTGCTATATTTTGAGTTCCTCTTTACGCCTTGCGTTCAAGGTGTTAAATTGATCACGTTTCCGAGATTTTGTTAGTAAAGTTTTATCTATTAATATACCTAACTCAACCTTGGTCACTTATAAACTCAGATTCTACTATCTTCTTAGTATTGTTCAGGCGAAACTCTTGTATCTTTATATTGAAACACTGAAGCAACGGCTGGATGCGATTAATCAACTCAGACTGGAACGAGCATTTGCATCGATGTGTGATGTTTTTAAACAGGTCTATGGTTTAATTCCTGTTTTATTGCATTACCACCATCCTGAGTTGCCCGGCTACATACAAGGAAATGTTCCTCACGGTACATGTTTCTTTGAACCTGATGACATGCAACGTCAATGGGCGAATAAGCTGGTTAACGCATTATGTGATGAGCCAATGAATGGATACGCCAATGGAGAGCTACCAATTACTGGTATCTATTCAATGGGGAGTACTTCTTCTATTGGTCAAAGTCACAGCTCTGATATTGATATTTGGGTCTGTCATCAATCATGGCTAGATCAAGATGAACGTGCGCTTTTACAACGCAAATGCCAATTGATTGAACAATGGGCTGGCGAACTCGGTATTGATGTTACGTTTTTCTTAATCGACGAAAACAGATTTCGTCACCATGCAAGCGGCAGCTTAGGTGGAGAAGATTGTGGCTCTACCCAACATATTCTTTTACTTGATGAATTTTATCGTACGGCGGTACGTCTAGCAGGTAAACGCTTGCTATGGACGATGGTGCCTATTGAGGAAGAACATCATTATGACGAATATGTTAATTCCCTTTATGCTCAAGGTGTATTGACGCCAAATGAGTGGCTAGATTTAGGGGGACTAGGTGAACTTTCTGCTGAAGAGTATTTTGGTGCAAGTTTATGGCAACTCTATAAAAGTGTCGATTCACCTTATAAAGCCGTACTAAAAAGTATTTTATTAGAAGCCTATTCAGCGGACTACCCTAATGGGAAGTTACTAGCATTAGAAATGAAACAACATCTACATCGTGGTGAAATCGTCAATTACGGTTTAGATGCTTATTGTATGATGCTTGAACGTGTTACTCGCTATTTGGTTTCTATCAATGATTTAACTCGTCTTGATCTTATCCGTCGTTGTTTCTACCTGAAAGTGTGTGAAAAATTATCTAACGAAAAAACACAAAACGAATCTGAAGGTTGGAGACGACAAGTCTTATCGCAATTGGTCACTCAATGGCAATGGGATAATGAGCGCTTAACAGTACTCGATACACGAGATAGTTGGAAAATCGAACGTGTGCGCGATGCACACAATGAATTATTAGATACGATGATGCAAAGCTATCGTAATCTTATCCGCTTTGCGCGCCGTAATAATTTAAGTGTCAGTGCAAGCCCGCAAGATATCGGTGTCTTAACTCGAAAACTTTATGCTGCGTTTGAAGCATTACCCGGTAAAGTTACACTGGTTAATCCACAGATATCACCTGATTTATCAGAGTCACATTTAACCTTTATTTATGTACCACAAGGCCGAGCAAATCGTAGCGGATGGTATTTATATAATCGTGCCCCTGATTTTGAAAATATCGTCGGGCATCAACCATTAGAATATAACCGCTATTTAAATAAATTAGTGGCATGGTCTTACTTTAATGGGTTGTTAACAAAAGAGTCTCGAGTTTATATTCATCAAGGAGAATCCTCTTGTGATGAAATTAAACTGCATGAATTAGTTAGGGATATGTCGAGCCATTTCCCAATTCGCTTACCAGCACCAACCCCGAAAGCGTTGTATAGTCCTTGTGAAATTCGACACCTCGCAATTATTGTTAATTTAGAAACCGACCCAACAGAGAGTTTTTCTGATCAAGTGGTTCACTTTGATTTTAGAAAACTCGATGTCTTTAGCTTCGGTGAAAAAGAGCAGTGTCTTATTGGTAGCATTGATTTGTTGTATCGTAACTCTTGGAATGAGGTCAGAACCCTTCATTTCAGTGGTACACAATCTATGTTGGAATCGCTAAAAACGATTTTAGGTAAAATGCACCAAGATGCGGCTCCACCGGCTTCTGTTGAAGTATTTTGTTATAGCCAACATTTGCGTGGTTTAATTCGTACCCGTGTTCAGCAGTTAGTCTCGGAATGTATTGAATTACGGTTATCAACAAATCGTTTGGAGCCGGGCCGTTTTAAAGCTTTACGCATTGCTGGGCAAACGTGGGGATTATTCTTTGAACGTCTCAATGTGTCGGTACAAAAATTAGAAAATGCGATCGAGTTTTATGGTGCAATTTCATATAACAAACTTCATGGGTTGCCAGTTAAATTAGATAAAGATGCTCGCTATTTACCTGCGGTAATCGATGGTTTTGCTTGCGAAGGGATTATTCAATTCTTCTTTGAAACCACAGAAGATAATAATGTCTTTAATATCTATATATTAGATGAAGCAAATCGCGTTGAAATTTATTCCCATTGTGAGGGAAGTAAAGAAGAGTTAGTAAAAGATGTTAGCCGTTTCTACTCTTCATCTCATGACCGATTCACATATGGCTCAAGCTTTATTAATTTTAACCTGCCACAGTTTTATCAAATTGTGAAAGTGGAAGGATTAACACAAGTGTTACCTTTTGCTGGTGGATCCTTTGGTAAATTATCCGATCTGGGAAGTAAAGAAGCCCAACCTGAGATGAATGTTGTTCCCCACGGATTTACAGATTATAAAGCGGTGCAACATTCTTAATTGAGTACAAGCCAGTTAATACAAATGGGAGCCTCGATAGCTCCCATTATTGTCGTTAACTATTGTGGCTAACTGCGTTTCTTAGAAAGAAAACGCTTCTCCACTTTGTTCTGTTATTGCTTGTGCTAGCATGGTTAAAAATTCACCGCCACTTCTATCACAAATCCATTGTTCATCTTTCCAATCAAAGTGATAGCCACCAGAGCGTGTCGCTAACCAAACTTGATGAAACGCTTCCTGACGATTAATAATAATTTTGCTATTATTTTCAAAGGTTAATGTCATTACGCCGCCATTGATTTCACAATCAATATCTGCGTCACCTTCATAATTATCAATAGTTTGTTCTATTTCTGACAAGAGTTCGTCAGCTAATTGGTGAAATTCACTGTCGTTCATCTTCATTTCCTATTTGCTTTTCGAGATCTAACTGCGATTATAGAGGATATTAACCAAATAAATGACAGGCAGATTTCGAATGAAAACGTATTTACGTTGCACTCTTGCTATAATAACACTGATTTCTCTTTCTGGTTGTGGCTTGAAAGGCCCTCTTTATTTCCCTCCTGAAGATACTCAGGCAAAAATGACACAGTCATCCCAGCCAACCCAGCAAGTTGAGAGCGCCTCAACTCAGACCAATTAGTCAATCTTAGAAACGGTAACTTCGTTTCAGGCAGGGGCAAGATGCAATTTTCAAAAATGCATGGTCTTGGCAACGACTTTATGGTGGTCGATGCTGTGACTCAAAATGTTTATTTTTCACCAGAATTAATATGTCGATTAGCGAATCGCCATACTGGTGTTGGGTTTGATCAATTGTTGGTGGTTGAAGCGCCTTATGATCCCGAACTCGATTTCCATTATCGTATTTTTAATGCAGATGGAAGTGAGGTTGCGCAGTGTGGTAATGGTGCTCGTTGTTTTGCTCGATTTGTGAGATTAAAAGGCCTTACAAACAAAAGAGAGATAAAAGTCAGTACACAGTCTGGCAGAATGACTTTGCATGTTATGGACAATGACGATGTGTGCGTCAATATGGGCGAACCTGAGTTTGAACCTCAAAAAGTCCCTTTCCGTGCACAAAAGGCAGAAAAGACCTATATTATCAGGGCAATGGAACGCACTGTATTGTGCGGTGTGGTTTCAATGGGAAATCCTCATTGCGTTATTCAGGTTGAAGACATTAAAACAGCAGAAGTTGAGCTGCTAGGGCCTGTGTTAGAGCAACACGAACGTTTCCCTGAACGTGCTAATATTGGTTTTATGCAAATCGTAGACAGAAATAATCTTCATTTACGTGTGTTTGAACGTGGTGCTGGCGAAACGAAAGCCTGTGGTAGCGGGGCTTGTGCAGCAGTCGCAATTGGTATTTCACAAGGTTTATTAGATAAACGAGTGAAAGTCACTTTACCGGGTGGTTCGTTGCTAATTGAATGGAAAGGAGAGGGCAACTCTCTTTATATGACTGGGCCTGCGACGCATATTTATGATGGGATCATTCAGCTATAATATTATTTTTTGAGAGGCTATCTGTATGACGGATAAAAATGAGCAGTTCTGTTGCCCTGAAACAAAAGAACTTAATGATCAACAAGTGATCCGTTACCTCAGGGAGCATCCTGGTTTTTTTATCCGTAATGCAAGTTATATTGAGCAAATGCAAGTTCCTCATCCCGTCAGAGGAACCGTTTCTTTAGTCGAGTGGATAATGTCGCGCCAGCGTAACCGCATCCATTATCTTGAAGAAGATATGCGTTTGCTGATAGAACAAGCCTCTGAAAATGAAGCACTGTTTAGCCAACTCTTATTATTAATTTCTGAACTATCCAACAGTGCATCTCTTCACGAAATGCTAGAACGCTTAAACCTTTGGGCTAAGGGATTAGGGCTTTATTCAGTTCAATTACGCCTATTTACCGATCGTTGGCAATTACAGCCACCTTTAGATGCACAAGATCTTCCATTATCTCGCCAAGCATTTGAACATTTTCGTATTCAGCGTATGGGCGATGATAATCACTATTTAGGTACATTAAATGGGCAAGAGATTATGTTATTGATGCCTAATGTACGACGCTCAGGTTCCGTTGCGCTCTCATTGTTAGGGCATTATGGTGATTTGGGAGTGATTATATTTAATAGCCGAGATAACCAACATTTTCAGGAAGGGATGGGAACTGTGATGCTTGATAAGCTCGCCCATATTTTACCAGAACTGTTACTTCGTTGGATTGCAAGGCAATGAATCAACCAATAGATATTCCAGAAACACTCTCCATCGCTATTGAGCAATTCCTGCGTTATATCCAAGTTGAACGCCGATTAAGCCCTGTCACAGTAGAAAACTATCATCGCCAATTAACTGCATTAGCACAAATAATGGTGGCGATGAAAATCACACAATGGGTATCACTTGAAAGCCAACATGTACGCATGTTACTAGCAAAAAGTCATCGTAGTGGGTTACAACCGACTAGCCTTGCTTTGCGCTTTTCTGCGTTACGTAGCTTTCTTGATTGGCAAGTAGCACAGGGAATGTTAGAGGTTAATCCAGCAAAAGGTATTCGCACACCTAAATCTGGTCGTCATCTTCCTAAAAATATGGATGTTGATGAAGTTAGCCAATTGATGAATATCGACTTAAAAGATCCCCTTTCTGTTAGAGATAGGACCATGTTGGAAGTGATGTATGGTGCAGGATTGCGTTTATCAGAATTGACTAACTTAAACATGAGCGATATCGACATGAATGAAGGTGAAGTTCGTGTTTTAGGTAAAGGTAGTAAAGAACGAAAAGTACCGTTAGGAAGAAAAGCGATAGAGTGGTTACAGAATTGGTTTCCGATGCGAGAGCTCTATGCACCTGAGGATAAAGCTGTCTTTATCTCAACCCAAAGCGGTAAGCGTTTATCTGTGCGCAGTGTACAAAAACGGTTTGAACTTTGGGGGATTAAACAAGGACTAAGTAGCCATGTGAATCCTCATAAATTACGTCACTCGTTTGCCACGCATTTATTGGAATCGAGTGGTGATTTACGTGCTGTACAAGAGTTATTAGGGCACGCTAATTTATCGACCACGCAAGTCTATACCCACTTAGATTTTCAGCATTTAGCGAAAGTCTATGATGCTGCTCATCCGAGAGCTAAGAGAGAAAAATCATAATGCGCTTTTACAGAACTCTGACGCCAATTGCTGCGATGACTTTTGATTTAGACGACACGCTGTATGACAACGTGCCAGTAATGGACAGAACTGAAAAAGAGACGCTGGATTTTATTCGTCAATATGATCTGCGTTTTAATCATTTCACAGAAAAAGATGTGAATGCCTATAAAAAGCCACTAATAGAAAATAATCCTGATATTTTTCATGATATTACACGGTGGCGTTGGCTTGCAGCGAGAAATATGTTGTTAGATTACAACTACAGTGAAGCCAAAGCACAACAAGGTGCTGATGAAATTATGGCACACTTTGCTTATTGGCGTAGTCGCATTAATGTGCCTAAAAATACCCACCAAGTTCTCACCGAGTTGGCACAGAAAATCCCATTAATTGCGATTACAAATGGTAATGCAAACCCATTAAGTTGTGGTCTAGGGCAGTATTTTTCACATATTTTAAAAGCTGGCCCTGATGGTCGCTCTAAGCCTTATCCTGATATGTTTGATAAAGCCGCTTCACTGTTAAATCTTCCACATGAGAAAATCCTACATGTGGGTGATCACCTTGTAACAGATGTCGAGGGTGCCGTTAATAGTGGATTACAAGCGTGCTGGATTAACCTTGATAACCGTAGTTTGTTTGAAGAAGGTGAAACCAGAGTAATGCCACATATTGAAATTACAGATTTAAGCAAACTGATAGAACTGGTTTAATGTGATATTCGGTAAGAATGGCATAGATACACGCAGCTAAAAAAGGCTTTGTTTTGCATAGCGCGTGAATTCCTGTTAGTTTGTTGCTTACTCTCTATTTCTGTATATATCCACAGTATTTTCTTCACTAAATGATTGGTAATTATGGACGTCTCATATCTGCTAGAAGGCCTTAACGATAAACAGCGCGAAGCAGTAGCCGCACCTCGTATTAATATGTTGGTGTTAGCTGGTGCAGGTAGTGGTAAAACACGGGTATTGGTACATCGTATCGCTTGGTTATTATCTGTTGAACAAGCTTCTCCTTTTTCGATTATGGCTGTGACGTTTACCAATAAAGCCGCCGCAGAGATGCGCCATCGTATTGAAGACTTAATTGGTACAAGCCAAGGCGGTATGTGGATTGGCACTTTCCATAGCCTTGCTCATCGCTTATTACGCGCACACTATCTTGATGCGAATTTGCCACAAGACTTCCAAATTATTGATAGTGATGATCAATATCGCCTTATTCGCCGTATTGTTAAATCAATGAATCTTGATGATAAACAATGGCCTGCACGTCAAGGTATGTGGTATATCAACGGTAAAAAAGATGAAGGTTTACGACCACAACATATTCAAACTTATGGTAATCCTGTTGAAACAACGTGGTTGAAAGTCTATCAGGCATATCAAGAAGCTTGTGATCGCGCAGGGCTGGTGGACTTTGCTGAGCTTTTATTACGCGCTCATGAACTTTGGCTTAATAAACCTCAAATTTTAGAGCATTACCAAAATCGCTTTACCAATATCTTGGTTGATGAATTCCAAGATACTAACCGTATTCAATATGCATGGATAAGAATGCTGGCAGGTCAAACGGGTAAAGTGATGATTGTTGGTGATGACGATCAATCTATTTATGGCTGGCGTGGTGCGCAAGTTGAAAATATTCAAAACTTTTTAAATGAGTTTCCTGGCGCAGAGACTATCCGGTTAGAGCAAAATTATCGTTCTACAAGCAACATTTTAAAAGCCGCGAATGCGCTCATTGCCAATAACAGTGACAGATTAGGTAAAAACTTGTGGACTGAAGGTGCAGAAGGCGAGCCTATTTCGCTTTATTGTGCTTTTAATGATTTAGATGAAGCGCGTTATGTTGTTGGCCGAATTAAGCGCTGGCAAGAAGAAGGCGGTGCGCTAACAGACTGTGCCATTCTTTATCGTAGCAATGCCCAATCTCGTATAATGGAAGAGGCGTTATTACAAGCTGCTATGCCATATCGTATCTATGGTGGTCAGCGTTTCTTCGAGCGTCAAGAAATTAAAGATGCACTCTCTTATATGCGATTAACGGCTAATCGCCATGATGATGCTTCTTTTGAACGTGTTGTGAATACACCAACAAGGGGCATTGGCGATAGAACATTAGATATTGTTCGCCAAGTTGCGAGAGATAACCAAATTACCTTATGGGAAAGCGCATTACAGGTTATCGAACATAAAATGTTGGCAGGACGTGCAACCGCTGCAATTCAACGATTCTTAGAACTGATTGAAACACTCGCCTCTGAAACAGCAGATATGCCATTACATGTGCAAACAGACCGAATTATTCGTGATTCAGGTTTAAAAGCGATGTATGAGCAAGAAAAAGGTGAAAAAGCACAAGCTCGTATTGAAAACTTAGAAGAGTTAGTCACCGCGACACGCCAATTTAGTTATCAAGATGAAGACGAAGATTTAATGCCTCTGCAAGCGTTTCTTTCGCATGCAGCATTAGAATCAGGCGAAAGCCAAGCCGATGCATATCAAGATGCCGTACAGTTAATGACACTTCACTCCGCTAAAGGGCTCGAATTTTCACAAGTCTTTATTGTGGGTGTCGAAGAAGGGATGTTCCCAAGTCAAATGTCGCTAGATGAAGGTGGACGTTTGGAAGAAGAGCGTCGCTTGGCTTATGTCGGTGTCACGCGAGCAATGAAAAAGTTAACACTCACTTACGCTGAAAACCGCCGTCTATATGGAAAAGAAGTCAGTCATCGGCCTTCTCGTTTTATTGGTGAGTTACCTAAAGAGTGTGTCGAAGAAGTCCGTTTACGTGCGACAGTTTCACGTCCTGTTAATCATAGCCGTTTAGGCACTCCAATTATCAGCAATGACAGTGGCTATTCACTTGGACAACGTGTGAAGCACCCTAAATTTGGTGATGGCACCATTATCAATATTGAAGGTAGCGGTGAACATTGCCGATTACAAATCGCTTTTAATGGTGAAGGGATTAAATGGCTGGTGGCTGCATTTGCTCGATTGGAATAAGCTTCGATTTGAAGTGAGTTAGCATTATCCCAATATAAAAAAACACCCTTACTTATTTGGTAGATAAGTTGGGGTGTTTTTTTAAGGGAAGTTCGAGTTGGTTACTTAATAATCTCATTATCTATTCTTGCTTAATGGGATTAATTGATGAAACTCTCTAGTGTATTCTTTTATACCTATTCTTTTGTCGCATCTTGCTCGCGAACTTCGCCTGCCTCTTTTTCTAGTAATGAATTATTGATCGAAAATACTGAGGAAGTCCTTTGTGATACTTATCATCCCAGTGAACCTATCAATGAATTTGAAGAAGATTTGTACTGTAAGTTATTGAGACATCAGCGTGATTTTGTTCCTCGTGTTAATCTCTATTACAGTGTATTGATTAACCATATTCAATTGATTAATAACGCAATATCAACGTTATTTAGGCACTCATATCGACACGTAGAGGAAATATCAAAGAGTGTGCATTCATTACAGAAGAATAAGAAGAAAAAACTCTCTTCCGCTTTTATACAAATCAGCAATCTAGCGGAAGAGCGAGTTTTAGAAGGTTAGTTACGTCTTAAACGGCGTTGTGTATAGAGCGCATCAAGTGTAAAGAGGATCAGCGCAACCCAAATAAAGCCAAAGGTAACTAATCGTTCTGCATCAATTTGTTCGCCATATACCATTGTCGCGAGAATAAACATCAAGGTTGGGCCAATGTATTGGAAAAAGCCCAAGGTTGATAAACGCAGATGGTGCGCTGCTTCTGTAAAGAGCAATAACGGTACAGTAGTAATAATACCGGCGGCAATTAACAAGGTATTTAATGACCAGCTATTTTCAAGCATATTGCTAGTCGGTGAATGTGTGAAAAATAAGATATAAACTAATGCGACAGGGAATAGCCATAATGTTTCTACCAGCATGCCTGTTTGTGCATCAACACCCAATTTTTTACGCAGTAAGCCATAAAGACCAAAAGTTACGGCGAGGCTTAATCCAATCACAGGTACAGAACCAAAGTGCCATAATTGAATAAATACACCTGTAAATGCTAAACCTACTGCTACCCATTGCATACGGCGAAAGCGCTCGCTCAAGAAAAGCATGCCAAACAGTACGTTAACCAGTGGGTTAATAAAGTAACCAAGGCTGGCTTCTAGCATATAGCCGTGGTTAACCGCCCATATATAGGTAAGCCAGTTAGTTGCGATAATGACGGCAGTCAGTGCTAAAAGAAGAATTTTTTTAGGTTGACGTATTAATTGGCGTAAATAAGGCCAATGACGACTAATTGTCATTAAAATCAACATAAAAAAGAACGACCATAAAATACGGTGCGTTAAGATCTCTTCTGCCGGCACTTCTTGAATGCTTTTAAAATAGACAGGGGCAATACCCCAGATCAAATAGGCGCCTAAGGCACATAAAACGCCTTTCATCGTGTTTTTCTGGCTCATGCTATCTCTGGAATTGATGGAAAGGAAAAGTGTGACGGGGTTATCATACCCAATGACATTATCTACTGTGTCATTAGGCATGTATTTTTACAAGTAATTAATACTAATCTAAGTATCATTGCGCACAATGAATTCTAACAAAGGCTTAACCTACGATATAGGTTGCTGTTCCACTGGCAATATGAACTTGTTTTTCATTATGTAATTCAACACGAGCAACAGACACTTTATTGCCACTGCGTAAAATATGGCTACTCGCTGTAAAACATTCCCCACGTCCAGGTCTTAAATAATCAACACGTAAGTCAATTGTACCCATATTAGCGAGTTTTTGTTCGAGTTGCTCTTGGGATATTGGTGCCAAACGTGTTAATGCGTTACCGACACAAACTAGTCCTGCACTGACATCAAGTACAGAAGCAATGAGTCCACCATGTAAGATGCGCTGGGCAATATTGCCAACAAGTTTATCTTGATACCGAAATTGAATTTCAGCGTAGTCTTGTTCAAAGCGAACTAGCTCTAAGCCGATTAATTGATTAAAGGGCATCTTATAAACAAAAACATGACCAATTAGTGTTTGAGCCTCTTCTAATGTTAACTGTTTTTCCATTTTTAGAACCCCTGATATCACGTCACTAAGTTAATGTTATGTTAATAATACATGACAAAATCGTAATTGCACATTCGTGCTATAAATATAATGGTGTAAAAATATACGAGATTTAATGGCGATTACGTGTAAAATATGGGCACTAAAGTGTAATAAAGCACATATATAAGAACTAATTTTAAAGTAAGTACTAACTTCTATATTATTCAATAATGAAACAGGATAATTAACTATGCGTTACATCCGTTCTTTACTTGCGGTGGCTTTATTCTATCCAGCATGGGGATTTGCATCCGAAATACAAACACCATCATCTCCTACACCGCTTGTTCAGGGCAGTATCATTTCTGGTTTATTACAAGAATACGATTCACCTTTTGTTCTTTATCCTTATGAATCCAATTATATTATTTACACTGATACCTCTGATATGAATAAAGAGGCTATTCAAAGCTATGATTGGGGGAATAAGGCTAAAAAAGATGAGGTGAAATTTCAGCTTAGTTTGGCTTTCCCGTTATGGCGAGGCATTGCGGGTGAAAACTCTGTTTTAGCAGCATCTTATACTCAACGTTCTTGGTGGCAATTAAGTAATAAGAAAGAATCAGCCCCTTTTCGTGAGACAAACTACGAACCGCAACTTTTTCTAGGTTGGGCAACAGACTATAAATTTGCAGGTTGGACTCTTCGTGAAATAGAAACGGGTTTTAACCACGAATCGAATGGTCGTTCTGATCCCACTTCTCGCAGCTGGAACCGTGCTTATGCGCGTTTTATGGTACAAAAAGGCAATTTACAGCTTGATCTAAAACCTTGGTATCGCTTTAGTGAAAGTGCTCAACGTGATGATAATCCAGAGATTAATCGCTATATGGGTTATTACCGTTTAAAGGCAGGCTATCGATTAGGCGAAAGTGTGATCACTGCGACTGGGCGTTATAATTGGAACAGTGGTTATGGGGCGGCTGAATTAGGTTGGAGCTACCCAATTACTAAGCATGTACGCTTTTATACCCAAGTATTTAGTGGTTATGGCGAATCAATGATTGATTATAACTTTCGCCAAACACGAGTCGGTGTTGGTGTGATGCTTAATGATATGCTGTAATTTTCCCCGTTCTGGGTTAGCATAGCGCTATAAATGATGATGGCACCTTCACATTGGTGCCTTTTCTTTTACTCCTCATCATAGTTTTTATCAGCAGCTTTTCAGAGGAACGGTGTGTCCACAGCAGAAGTTCTTAATTCAATGCCATCAGCACAGGCTATTTTGCGAGAAACCTTTGGTTATCAGCAATTTCGTCCTGGTCAGCAAGAAATCATCCATACCATTACAACAGGGAGAGATTGCCTAGTTGTGATGCCGACAGGGGGTGGTAAATCCCTTTGTTATCAAATTCCCGCATTATTACTCGATGGGTTGACCGTGGTTGTTTCGCCACTTATCTCACTGATGAAAGATCAGGTTGATCAACTTTGCCTTCATGGTATTGAAGCTGCTTATTTAAATTCAACCCAAACGCGTGAAGAGCAATTTGATGTTCAAATACGTTGTCAAAAGGGTGAAATAAAACTGCTGTATATTGCTCCTGAGCGTTTAATGATGGAGAGCTTTCTTCATCAATTAGTGCAATGGAAACCCGTATTACTCGCTGTTGATGAGGCACACTGTATTTCACAATGGGGACATGATTTTCGTCCTGAATATCGCGGTATAGGATTATTAAGACAATATCTTCCTGATGTTCCCATTATCGCACTGACGGCAACGGCGGATAATACAACACGTTACGATATTATTAATCAGCTAGTGTTGCGTGATCCGTTAATCCATATCAGTAGTTTCGATAGACCGAATATCCGCTACACTTTAGTAGAGAAATACAAACCACTTGATCAGCTTTGGTTATTTATTCGTGGTCAGAAAGGAAAGTCAGGCATTATTTACTGTAATAGTCGCAATAAAGTCGAAGAAACAGCAGAGCGCCTGAGTAAACGAGGATTAAGCATCGCGGGTTATCATGCTGGAATGGAAATTGCACAACGTGCGAAAGTACAAGAAGCTTTTCAGCGTGATGATTTACAAATTGTGGTAGCCACTGTCGCGTTTGGTATGGGAATAAACAAGCCCAATGTCCGATTTGTCGTTCACTTTGATATTCCGCGAAATATTGAATCTTATTATCAAGAAACAGGGCGTGCAGGGCGAGATGGGTTACCTGCAGAAGCCGTATTATTTTACGATCCTGCCGATATGGCGTGGTTGCGTCGTTGTTTAGATGAAAAGTCAGAAAGTGATCAAAAAGCCATTGAAATGCATAAGCTTAATGCAATGGGAGCATTTGCTGAAGCTCAAACATGCCGACGCTTAGTGTTACTAAATTACTTCGATGAACATCGACAAAATGCTTGTGGTAACTGTGATATTTGCCTTGATCCTCCTAAGCAATATGATGGTTTAGTGGATGCGCAAAAGGCATTGTCTTGTATTTATCGTACTGGTCAGCACTTTGGTATTGGTTATATTGTTGAAATTTTAAGAGGCGCGAATAATCAGCGTATTCGAGATTCAGGACACGATACATTACCTGTTTATGGTATTGGTAAAGCGCAAAGCCATGAGCATTGGGTGAGTGTTATTCGTCAGCTTATTCACCTAGGTATGGTGACACAAAATATTGTTCATCGTTCGGCATTACAACTGACAGAGATGGCAAGGCCGATCTTACGTGGTGAAGTACCATTACAATTAGCCGTACCGAGATTATTAAGTCCGACAAAAAGCCGTAATCAACAAACAAAAAATGCCCATAGACAGTACGATAGAAAATTATTTGCGAAACTACGTAAATTACGTAAGTCTATTGCTGATGAAGAAAACATTCCGCCATTTGTTGTCTTTAATGATGTCACATTGATTGAAATGGCAGAGCAATGCCCTGTTTATCCAGATGAACTGTTGTTAATAAACGGTGTTGGACAACGAAAATTAGAACGATTTGGACCCGCTTTTATGACACTCATTCGTGACCATATTGAGGGCTTCGAATAACGCCAATAAGGAGAGCCAATGACAACCACTCTGTTTAAATATTCGTGGTTATCACGTGAAAAGCAGTTTTCTGCATTTACGAACGGCGTCTTATTGGATTTTTGGGGGCAACGCGAAGAAGGTGAATTTGTTGGTGTTGATGGTGCAAAAATTCGCTATGTTCATTGGCGTTCACCATCGCACAATAAAGCACTGGTTATTGCTTCAGGCCGTAGTGAAAGCTATGTAAAATATCCTGAAGTTGCATTCGATTTCTTTCACTCAGGCTATGATATTTTCCTTCTTGACCATCGAGGGCAAGGGCTTTCTGACAGACTATTAGAAGATACGCAAAAAGGACATGTAGAGAAATTCAGTGATTATATTGATGATTTCTCGACGTTCGTTGATACGATAGTGTTGCCTTTTCAATACCCACATTATTTTGCGTTAGCTCACTCAATGGGCGGTGCTATCTTAGCGGGATATCTTCTAAAGCAAACTCATGTTTTTAAAGCAGCGGCATTAAGTGCGCCGATGTTTGGTATTAAATTACCTATACCTCGCTGGGTGGCTAATTTTTTGGTTAACCGAGCAGAACAAAGTCAATCTGAAAGAAATAACTACGCGGTATCAACAGGTAAATGGTTTCCACTGCCATTTATCCTTAATGTGTTAACACATAGCCATGAGCGATATCGTCGATATTTACGTTATTATGCTGATTTTCCAGAACTACGATTAGGCGGACCTACTTATCATTGGATGGGGGAAAGTCTAAAAATGGGAGATTGGTTAATTGAACATGCGGGAGAGATTAATACCCCTCTATTAGTGCTCGAAGCAGAGCATGATAAGGTGGTAGATAATCAAGAGCTAAGGGCTTTCTGTGAACGTTATAGTCAGTCCAGAACAAGAGAAGAAAAGCAAAAACTGCCACTGGTGATTGAGGGTGCGCATCATGAAATCTTGTTCGAAATAGATAAGCTACGCTCACAAGCATTAAATGAAATCTGTGAGTTTTATGATAAGCATTTATTTTAATCAGGAATGTGTATGTATTCGATAGTCGCTTCAGATCTTGATGGCACACTGTTATCACCTAATCATGTATTAACTCCCTACACGCAAGAAACTCTGCACTTACTTATTAATAAAGGCGTGCATTTTGTATTCGCAACAGGCCGTCATCATGTTGATGTCGCACAGATCCGCGATGGATTAGGCATTAACGCTTATATGATAACCTCTAATGGTGCGCGAGTGCATAACACGCATGGTGATCTTATTTTTAGCCAAGATCTTGAGCCTGAAATCGCTTATGACTTGTCGCTTATGGTTTTTGATCACCCTGAAATTGAAACCAATATTTATGCTGGTGATTATTGGTATGTTAATAAAGAGATGCCAGGGGCTTGTGAGTTTTTTCGAGAGTCAGACTTTGGCTATGAGTTATATTGCAAAACAGGATTTCCAACTACTAATGTGTGTAAGGTCTTCTTCACCTCTGATGATCATGAGCTATTACTGAAGCTAGAGAATGAAATTAATCAGCGCTGGGGTGATAAGGTCAATGTAAGTTTCTCACTGCGTAATTGCTTAGAGGTGATGGCAGGAGGTGTATCCAAAGGTGAGGCCCTAGAGAAAGTGGCTGAACTGATGCAACACTCTGCAAAAGATGCTATCGCATTTGGTGATGGTATGAATGATAAAGAGATGCTACAGATAGCGGGTAAAGGTTGCATTATGGAAAATGCTCACCAGGCATTAAAAGATTTGTTACCCAATATGGAAGTGATTGGTGCTAACGTTGATGACGCCGTTCCTCATTTTTTACGTAAGCTGTACCAAGTGTAATTTTCTCTAAAGGAAAAGGCGAACAAAATGTTGTTCGCCTTGTTTCTTTAAATCCATCTACATTTCGTCAGTGATATTGCATTGTAAACTGCAATGTTCCATTTGCTTTGCCTGCACTCGTTGTATTAGATGTTTGGATATATCCTGCCTCTAAAGGAATAGAATAACTGCCTGCACCGCTATTTTTTTCACTCACAGTAATTAATTGCCCTAGCTTAATAGGCTGATTTTTATATTTAACTTGGATGCCATAACCCTTAGCGGTATTGCTGTCTGTTGGGTTACTTAAACCAATGGTTCCAGCTGTTTGTTGGTCATCAGCAACACCATCAAATCGGATCTTAATTGGTGAAACGGGATCACAACTCAAATTAATATTAAAATCTTTGATACTCTCTGGGCTGACAGAGCCAACACCATTAAAACTCGATTTAGGTACTGCACCCAGTGGCACATTAATATTATTATTCACAACATCACAGCCACTAGAGATAATGTTTAAAGAGGATAGATTAATTCGAGGTTCCGTCTTTCCTACATAGTCACTGGTGATAAAGCCATTATTGTAGAGAATAAGCATTGCGACCCATGATGCTGGGATCGTTTGTGATTTCACATTATCTCGTAATTTATAAAGCTTCATTTCTAATGACACAGAATAATTGCCACTGGTAGCATTGGTTGAGCAAATAAGGCGATTGCTGTAGTTACCATCAATATTTTGCTGACCATCGACATAAGCAGAGCCACTACAACTTCCACTAATGGTGCCATGTAAGGTATAACCTACACCACTGCTGTTAAACTCTTTGACATAAGCACCATTGACTCTTGGGCTTGATGCATTAAAAGAGCCGGGTAAATAAATCCCAGGTCTTACTGCACCACCGGAGAGATTCCACCAAGTCCATGCATTCACCGTTCCTAAATTAATCGTTGCGACTTCGGTTAAAATAGGTGCTGAACGTGAGACATAAATGGGTGCGGAATAGGTGACAGTTTTAGTGGTCAGGTCTGCCCTAAATTCTGCAAATGTGGTTGATGTATACAAAATAGCAGACAGACAACCAAGAGTTATATATTTATTCATCGTGCTCACCTATCTGCATTCAAGTTGTAAAAATTGGATTTTTTCTAAAGCAAGATCCACATTTAACGTAGTTTGACACTGTTCAACGGCACTGTTGCCCCATTTAGCTCGTAACTGGCTATGCTCAGGTACGCCATTTAAGAACACCTCACCATCATTGGCCACAATCCCACTTGAGAGCATTTGGTCATCTTTATAAATCTCAACTTGGGTACCAAATGGTAGTGGTGTTCCGTTGTAGTGTAAGTTTGCAAGTACACGAGCGCCCTTTCTTGCTTTGAAATCGGCTAAGACAATTGCCCCTTTAGTTGGAATAACTGTTGTCGATGTTAATTCAACGTCGTTATTACCCGTCAAAGAAGCGGGATCAACAGTCACTTTATTACGTTCATAACGTGAAACATTAGGAATAACGGCATAGCCTTGAGCATTGGTATAAAGGCTTTGTGCGCTGCTGACTTTTAAGTTATCAACATCTTCTGCTTTAATTAAAATGGCAGAATCGTAAATGGTACGAGAGGGGGTGATCCCACCTTGATGAACCAAAAGTGCACCTGTTGCACCCCAATTCATTGATTGATAGCGTTTGTCGTAACTATAACCCGCACTGATTTCGCCACCAGAAGCACTGTAGTTGCCATTAACAGAGCCACTGTATTCTTGGCGAGAATGATTGTAGTTTTGAGAAATATCATATTGCAGGTTGTTATCTTCCAACTGAGTACCACTTAAACTCACTGAACTAATAGAATCACCTTGTTTGCTGGTGTTATAGCGATAACTTAACCAGTTGTTATTCTGAGCAATATTAAATGGAAGGCTAAAGTTAATAGATAAAATCTGATCGGTTAATCCACTTTCTTGACGCTTGTTATAGGCATAAGAGACGCTATAACTTAATGCACGATAATTTGAGTTAAAACTCACATTTACATTGCGATCGACTCTGTCTTGATACCAATAATATTGTTGATAACCATTTAATGAGAGGTAGCCCATATCCCCTAAAGATTGCGATACAGATAACTGAAACTGTTTTTTCTTACGATAGAGATGAGAAAATCGCTCATTCGCCGCTGAGAAATCGTAATAATCTTTTGTTGAATAGCGATAAGAAGCTAATGAAAAACCCGTTTTGGTATCAGGTAAATATTTTGAATATTGAACACGATAAGATTGTCCTTGGGCTTCATTGTCATTTATTAAGGTTGTTTTTGCGTGAGTAATGTCTGCAGAAACGGCACCCAAATAACCAAGATTAACCCCGGTACCTAATGCATAAGCTTGATAATCAGCAGAGATTAATGTGCCACCATAAATAGAAAAATTGTAAGGAAGCCCATAAATAGCAGAGGTTTGAAAGAAATTAGGTTTTCTTGCCGCTGTGTCTGCATGATATTTACCAATATCTACACTGTATTTTAAGCTACCCGCGCGTTGCATCATGGGAACGGCAGAAAAAGGTTGTGAAAAGGTACGGGTTGTTCCATCGGCTTCTTCGATCGTAACTTGTAAATCACCGCTGTAAGACGTGGGATATAAATCTGAAATAGCAAACTCACCTGGTGGAACGGAGGTCTGATAAATAATGCTACTATTTTGTCGAACGGTGACAACAGCATTACTTTGCGCTATACCTCTGACGATGGGAGCAAATCCACGTTGGCTTTGTGGCAACATGCTTTCATCAGAAGCTAATTTAATACCACGATAAGGAATACTTTCTAATACATCATTATCAGAAGCGGTTTCACCTATAGTTAAACGACTTTTTAAACTACGAATATCTCGTTCAACATAAGTCTGTAAGCTATTCCATTGAGATGAGTTATCACTGTTTTTATTGTAGTTACTGTGGTTACGTAAACGCCAAGCACCCACATTAACACCACTACGTAATCCTAAGAAAATAGAGTTACTATTATTTTGGTCACGATACCAATACTGATTTTGACGATAAGTGTAATTTACAAAGGCAGCATTTATGCCATCGTTCCACTGTGCTGGTGGAATATAGCCTTGCCCATAATTGTATAAAGCAATTTGTGGTATAGAAAACGACAAACGTGCTCGTGAAAAATCATACTCATACTTTGCATTTGGAATAACGCTAGCAATATCGGTAACTGTTGATGTGCTCGCTTGCTGGTTCAATTGCGAAGTTACAGACTCTTTCACTCCCCAATTTAATAAATCTTGTTTGGTGAGCTCTGGCGCTAGCGTCTTTTTTTCTTCATCAAAAATAAAGCGGACTTGGCGATTATCGATTAATTTATTATTGAGATAAATATTAACAGAATAGATACCAGGAAGTTGTCCTCCAGCATAGGAAAGATAATCAAGGTTATTAATATCCGCGACCTGATTTTCTATTCCTAAATTGAGCGCATCAGGATTAAATTGCTCTTCAGCAATAACCTGATAAGGAAATAAAATAGAGGCTATCGCTATGGTAAGAACACAGTGGCGATAGAGATTATTGGTAGAAAATACGAATAATCGTTTTGTTGATAACGCTATTATGGATAAAGTCATCGCCATACGCTCTTAGTTTAATACTTTATCTACAGTTGCACCGTAGTCATTAATAAACTGCACTGTAACTTTCTGAGAAGTAGTTGTTTCTTTTAGTAATACAACTTCTTGATGTGGCTGAATTAAAGGATCGTAAGGGTGGCGTTTATCATCAATAAAAATATGTTTAATGGTTAAGTGATAAGGTGTGTTGTTCTTAAGCACTAAGCCTTGATTTTGTTTTGATAGTTCGACGTTATTAAAATTAAGTGGCTCGATATCATGAGCACGTAAAAAGAGCTTAAATTGAGAATTAATCACCAACTGAAGCTGATTTTCAGGACTTTTTTCAACGGGAGGAATAGATTTTATATTAAGCCAATAGACAACTTCGGTATTTGAGTTTAAGGGGGCTCCTGTATAAGAAATACGTGCCGTACCAGTGCTATCTGGCTCAATACGAAAAAGTGGTGGTGTTGCAATAAAAGGGGTTTTTTCGGTGCCTTGAAAAGCAGAAATCCAACTCTGGATAAGATAAGGTTTTTCTTTATCGGTATTTAGAATAGGAATGCTTATTTCACGAGCATTATCGTTATAAACAAACCGAGTTCCCCCCACACTTACTCCAGCAGCATGGCTTACCGTTATGAGAGAAAATAATAAAAATAGAGTTAGAAAAATATTCTTTTTCATAAATGGCGCCACAAAGTTAAGGGAAATAAGAGGGTAATAAGTATTACCCTCGTTTTTATTATTTATATTGGATGCTATAAACCGCAGATCCATTTGCTGGGCCTGGTGTTGCTTGGGCTGTTGCTTTGTAACGTGCAACATAATCTAAGTTAATTTCAGTTCCTTTGATTTCAACTTCTTTTGAATCGTCATATAGGTTTATTTGAGATACGGCATCTTTTTCAAACAGAGCGATACCCACATTTGTCGCGCCACCAGAGACTTGGTCAATGGCTAAAATATCGCTATCAATTGCATCACGAGTCCCGCCAAAACGGACAGCGACAGTCGTATCAACAGGACAATCAATTAGTTTAATAGTGAAGTCTTTAAGGCCTGCAACTTCACCTTTAGTCGCTAAACTTTTTGATGACACTTTTCCTAAATCTACGGTTAGATTTTTAGAAGAGCTATCTACGGTGCAAGCTTGGTCTGTTATTTCTCCAGTAAAATTAATCGTGCCCGATGCAAAAGCTGCAGGTGCAGAAAGTAGAGAGAAACTCATCCCTAATAAATAGAGTGATTTATTTAATTTGCTCATGATCAGTCCTGTATAAAAAGTAATTATTTTTACTTTTTAATTTATTTATAAGTATAGATTTAAGTATAGATTTATTCGCATAGGAGATATGCCAATAAAATATAGCATTACAAAAAATTTAAGTTAATAAAGATTTACATGAGTTTTTTTGTCTTAATATCAAAATGTTTAATGTTTGTTTTTTTAATTAAGAATAATGTTTAATTAGTCATTAATTAAATCACGAGGTGAACTGTTTATTGCTAATAATAGTTTCTCTATATCCTCTATAGGGAATGAATTTTTATTCAAATAAAGATAAAAATTATATTCTTTATCATTGTTGTGCGTATTTAATTGTTTAATCGAATTTTTATTCAATTCTTCCTGAATGACAGCTAAGGGGAGTCGAGAATAGCCAAGACCATGTTTAACAAGGCTTATTGCGGTTTCCACTGAGCCAACATGAATTACTTGGTTATTATGATCGATGTCAGTATTATTGCGAAATAATGAAATATATGTATGTTTTTGTAACTCCTTACATAAATCACTATTTGGGATCTGTTGTAATGCACTTTCAGGGTGTGTCACTAAAACCGTTTTAATGCTTTCTAAATCAATAGGTTGTAATGATTTTATATTGTGGTGTGTTATTACTAAATCCTGATTTTTTTGAGATAATACGTCCGACTGGCTGAGTGAAATTTTATGAATATTAATATCATAATGTTTATTCTCTTTAATAAATTGCGAGACTTTATCTAAAAACAAGTCTGAAATATATAAAGGATCAATAATTATATTTATTTTTAACTTATTGTTAAGTATTAATTTTTTTGCTTCTTTCTCCAGTGAAATGGCTTTTTCAGTTAATTCTCTCGATAAATCGAGTAAGAGCTTACCTTCATGCGTAAGTACTGCTCGTCTTTTCTCTAAAGAGAGAATTTCAATGCCCAATGTTTGTTCTAATTTATTAATTGTATAGCTAATTGATGATTGTGTTCTATGTAAGACATCTGCTGCCTGAGCAAAACCACCATAATCAACGACGGCTTGTAAGGTAATCCACTGATCGAGAGTCGTTCGGGATTTTTCCATAATGGAACCTTCTTATTATTGTTTATTTAATACTCATTCAAAATGAAGCTAGCAATATATCTTAGCATTGTTAATAGGTAGTAATACTCATTTTTTAAGCAAGTTTAAAAAATATTAACATTATAAGCTGTAATGACATTTATTAATAAGTAGTTCAGTCATTAGGGAAAATATTTATTAATTCTTATTTTTGTTATTCTCTGGATTTTATTTTATACGATTGTGATAAATCTTTTTTACTCTTTCTTATTGATTTAATTTATATAACATAAAAAATGTTGGTTATTATAATAAGTGAGAATTTTATATTTTTATTTTTTTTATTTCTTTTTTGTTTTTATTGAATTATAAGATTTAAGTGATATTTTTCTAAAGTTAATATTTTTATAATTATCTTGTTTTTATCTTTATCATTTTTTTTCTATTTATCTTTAATTTATTCTTATTCTTTTTTTAGTATAAAGTTAAAAAAATAAAATATTCCGTATTTAGCTTAGGTAATTATACTAAAATAAAGAAAACAGTTTTTGATGGTAAATACTACCTAGCAATCTAAATTAGACTGTATGTAGTGTTAAATTTTGAGATGAGATTGAATCCTGCTATGTAAAACTATTGATGTTTAAAATTAGAATATTAAGTCCAGTGCTCTATAAATGACTTAGCATATTTTAATTTAAGGAAGAAGTAAGTGCTATTATAGACATCAAATTAAAATTTAAACACCAATAGAACAGTCATCATCACTCATATAGAGAGTGAAGTTAAGTATAAAAACGTAAAAATATGATCTAATTAAATAATTGTAGGTCGATTTTGGTTAAGCATCCGCTACTCGTAATAGTGAAGCAAAGTAATAAAGGTAAGACAAAATAGATTGTATCTTAAGGTGAATGAAACGCTTTACCCAAAATGGTATTTTTTTCTTTTGTTAAATAGGCGTTTTGTTAGAAAAATATACTGCTTTAAAATTATTTATCCGAAAAATGACAATCTTTTTATGATGCTCATTTTATTATCTTTATATTGTTGTCGAGTGATAGATAGTTTCTATGTGTTATTATTTATCAGTTTTATTAATCAAAAAATCAAAAAATAATCTTCCTTTTTTCTAGAAATAAAAAATTAGGACGAAAATATGGATATATTTTATACAATCAACAAGCTATAAGAGAAAGAGATACATAGTGTAGGGAGGGGTAAAAATGTGAAAAAAGAATCAAGCCATTATCTTTCATTTTTTTCGAAAAAATAATGACTTTTCATCAAATTAATTGAAATGGTATTTATAATCCGCCCACTTCTCTTGGTGTTGCTCGCATTGAACTACGAATTGTATTACCCATCATATCTACTCTTGCTTGGAATGGTGGGAACGGTAATGGGATTCCGTGCTCTGCAAAGGCTAAGAGAATATTTTGGTGGATCTCGTGTCTTGCTGGCATTCTATGTCCCATCTCCGCGGCATAAACACGTAATTCGAAAATCTGAATACCTTGCTGTAAATCGACCAGATAAACTTCAGGTGCTGGGTTTTCTAAAATCATCGTAGAGCGTTTTGAGGCTTCTAATAACACATTTGTCACTTGCTCGCTGTTGCAGTCTGCTGGAGCTGGGATTGTCATTACGATACGAGTGACGGAATCTGATAGTGACCAGTTAATAAATTGCTCTGTAATAAAGGCTTTATTCGGTACGATAATTTCTTTTCTATCCCAGTCAGTTAACGTAGTTGCCCGTGTGTTGATCTTAGAAATATTTCCAGTCAAATTACGAATGGTAACGGTATCGCCAATACGGATTGGTTTTTCAAATAAGATCATTAAACCAGAAATGATGTTGGCAAAAATTTCTTGTAAACCAAAACCTAACCCAACCCCCATTGCTGCTACTAGCCATTGTAATTTTGACCATTCAATCCCTAATAAAGAGAAGCCCACAATACTACCAATTAATGTGATGGTGTATTTAGTCATGGTAGTAATGGCGTAACCTGTGCCTGGTGTTAAATCAAGATGTTGTAAAATAGCTAACTCAAGTAAAGCAGGGAGGTTTCGAACTAATTGGGTTGTAATAATAATGACGAGGATCGCCACTAAAATAGAACCCATTGTAATAGGTTGTACCGTATTAACACCATTCACCGATGAGGTAACATCCCACAGTCGGATATTGTCGACGAAAGAGAATGCGGTGTTTAATTCAGACCACAATAAGATCATCGAAACTAATGCAATCATCGTTAGAATAGAGCGAACTAAACCAATAGATTGCGCACTGATAGCATCAAGGTCTATTTCTTGCGCTTCAATTTCAAGTCCTACTGTGCTCTCACCACTGCTCCCAACAATCGTATTTTCATCCTCACCTTTTGCACGTTGAGCCAGAATTTCTGCACGTTTTTGTTTAGCACGTTCAAAGGCTAACTTCCGACGCTGAATAAGCATCCATCGCTGAATAATGTGATAAATAATCAGTAGAGCAAACCAAATGGCGACAGACATTTCTAAACGACCAAGTAATACGATCGATGTAGAAAGGTAACCTAACACCGCGGCTAAACCTGCAACAACCGGAGCAATCAGCAAGAACCACCATAAAATGGTGTTGATCAGGTTATCGCCAGATCCATGTTTATCAAGATAAAGCGGAACGTGGGCTTTTTTAAGGCTAGACGTAATAAAGCTTAGGGCGATACAGAGCAATAAGAAGCAGAAGCGACCAACTGTCGGTGCAAATTCTCTATCGCTATAATATTCGAAAGTGACTAATGACATCATTAGTGGAACGATGACAAAGATAGAAAGCTGGTAAAAGCGCATCGCTTTTTTAACACGGCTTTCTTTCCATTTAAATTGAGCAATAAATAGACCGTTATGACGTGCAAAGGTTGCACTGATCATAAATAACCACAGCACTGGAGCCGCGGCTGTTACCCCATATCCAATCGCTCCTGCCATTGGATAACGCCATTCAACACTTTGTAGGCCATAACCTACAGCAGACCATAATAGCGGTAATGGTAACGCAATTAAAATAGACCAAAAGACAGTGCGTATTGTCAGTGAAAAGTGATCTTGTGTGACTTTACCAATGCGGTTACTGACTCTTTCAAGAAAGGCGTTGTAATGTTTTCGAGTACGCAGGCTAAAGCCCACAATCGATAAAGTGACAAATAGGAATAGGAATGTATCCTGATTTTTAAGCATGCTGACCGCTGCGTGACCTAATTGTGAAAAGGTATCTAGCGAAAGCAGTCGAGTGATATCTTTGACTAATAAAACCGGATAATTGAATTTGATAGGGCTGATATCAGCAACCCAGAACATATAACGGTTTGTTGCATCCTTTGTTTCTTTTAAAGCATCCGCTAATTGTGTTGTTGCAACTTTTAGTTTTGTTAATTCAAGAATTTGAGAGTCATAACCGGATAGCAACGAATTTAATAATTCATGACGTGCTTGGATAAGAGAATCAAAAATATATTGTTGAGCTTCAGGTAATTTAGAGCCATCGGCAGTTTCTGGTGGCTGGATCTTACTTAGGTTTTCCAGCATATCCTCATAACCTAAACGCTCGACACGTAACTGAATGATATCTCTATCAAGTTCTTGTGAGCGAGGCATTTCCGGTAAGCGAGAAAGCTGTGTTCTTAATGCTTCACCTAATGCAGTAGAACCACTTAGCCACTGTGCTTGTTCTCGTATCGTGGTGAGGGTTTGACGAACTTGTTGTGTCTGTTGTGTAGTAATGCGCTGTTTTTCTGATAGCTCGCTCATTTCTTGAGTTTGTTTATTCAGGATCTGAGAGAGTTCACGGTTAGTTTGGATTTGCTTTGTCAGAAACTCAGGAAGCTCGCCACCTTTCTCCGCTAACATTTCTGTTTTTTCTAATGCGAGATCAGCGACTTCTTGGCGCTTTATATTTAATAAACTGCGCAATTGTTGTAGTTGTACATCAAGACGCTGATAGCGTTTTTTAAATAATTCTAAGCGAAGGCGAGCGATTTCTTGGCGGTTATTAGCGGAAAGCTGTGCCATTTCAAGCTCATTAACCATCGCTTTACGTGCTGTGACCTCTGCTTGTGTGAGCTTATTTTGTGCTTCTGTTAACGGTGTTGTTGATGCACTGATAGAGGCAAGCCTTGCTGTCGCATCACTGAGTAAACGGCGTGCTTCAGAAAGTTGTTGGGGCAATAAATTTAAAGACTCGCTAATTTCACGGCTTTTATCTTGCTCTTGTTGTTGAAGCCTTGCTTGCTCCATTAATTGGCTGCTGATTTGAATAATTTTCTGTTCTAAATCAGGGATGCTAATTTTTTCAGGAATAGTAGGAACAGCGTGACTTTCTTCAAGAAGCTTAGTTCTTAACTCTTGTGTAATTTGAGGGTAATCATCAATGGTTTTTTGATAGCTGTCTGCGTTTGTTTGCGCTTTTTCACCATCATTAATCCAGTTGATAGTACCTTGTAGCGCCTGAACTGCCTCAATATCTTGAGGATTGGTGCTTCCTTCAAGTTGTTTAATATCTTGACGTAATTTTTCCACATCCGCTGATATTGCGGATGTGCTTAACGAAAGCGTCAAAAAGAGCGAGAAGAAAAGACTGATTATCAGGCGCACAAAGGTTACTCCGAATTACGTGTTATTCACTGATGGCATTATTGTCATTACCAGCGACATTGATGATGGAACCCAGTTGTTCCCCCATTAATGTAACGGAGCCATTCATAAGATCTTTATTCAATTGAACCGTATTTTCTGGGAAAAGGTTGATGACTGTTGAACCTAACTTAAATCGGCCCATTTCTTCACCTTTTTTCAATAATATTGCCCCAGCCTTGTCTGCTTCAGGATATGTCCAACGTTTAATAATACCTTCACGAGGTGGAGTGACCATGCCACACCAAACCGTTTCAATACTACCAACAATCGTTGCACCAACTAGAATTTGTATCATTGGACCAAATTGAGTTTCAAAGAGGCAGATAATACGTTCATTACGTGCAAATAGGTTAGGGACATTAGCTGCCGTTAATGGGTTAACAGAGAAGAGATCGCCCGGAACATAAATCATCTCTTTTAATAAACCATCACAAGGCATGTGAACGCGGTGGTAATCACGAGGTGAAAGATATGTCGTAATAAACTGACCATTACGGAACTTATCTGCCAACATAAAATTACCAGCAAGTAATGCTTCAAGGGTGTAGTGATGCCCTTTGGCTTGCAAAATTTGGTCGTCTTGAATTAGACCAAGTTGACTTACTGCACCATCAGCAGGTAATGCAAGTTTGTCATCACCTTCGACGATAGGGCGAGCACCGTCTTTTAAAGTACGAATAAAAAAGTCGTTAAATGTAGAATAAGCTTGGAACTGGCTGTCTTTCGCTTCATTCATATCGACTTTATAAGCTTTCGCAAAAGTCTTGATAACAAACTGGGTGATGGCACCCGCTTTTTTATTTGCGAACCAACCTGCTAACTGTGTTAGCCATAATTTAGGCAATAAATACTGTAGTTTAATTTTTAGCTTGTCCAAAATGGCAACCTCTGGGATTAAACGATAAAAAATAGACAAAAGGGGTCTATTGTACCCACCCTTAATAGGGTTGTCAGTGAATCAATTATTAAGAGTCTAAATTAATGTTCTTACGAACTTTCACCTGACTCATACTTTCTAAAATGCGATGGTAGTTTTCAAATCGTGTTTCTGCGATTTCATTGTTTTTTACCGCTTCACTAATTAAGCAACCCGGATCGTCTAAGTGCTTACAATCACGGAATTTACAACCTCCAAGGTATGGTCTGAATTCCACAAAACCTTTTGTTACTTGCTCTGGCGTTAAGTGCCATAAACCAAACTCACGCACCCCCGGAGAGTCAATCACATCTCCGCCTTGTGGGAAATGGTAAAGCCGTGATGCGGTTGTGGTATGTTGTCCTAAACCTGAGTTGTCAGAGACTTGATTAACAACAATGCTTTCTTCCATTGGGGGTAACAGCGTGTTGAGTAAGCTTGATTTACCGACACCGGATTGCCCAGCAAAAATAGAGATGCGACCGATTAGCTCTTGAGTTAGTGCTTCTAACCCTTCTTTGGTATAGCTAGAGACTTCAAGGACGCGATAACCGATATCTTTATAAGTTTGCATCCATTCACTAACGGTCTTACGGCTTTCTTCATCTAACATATCGATTTTATTGAGCACAATTAGAGGCTCAACATTTAAGGTTTCACATGCTACAAGGTAACGATCGATAATATTTAAAGAAAGTTCAGGCAAAATGGCCGAAACGATAATAATTTGATCAATATTAGCGGCAATAGGCTTAATACCATCATAATAGTCAGGACGAGTAAGCACGGAAGTTCGTTCGTGCACAGCTTCTACAATACCATTTACGCGGACATTTTCCTGTGTTTGTAGCGCAGGACGCCAAACAACTTTATCACCTGTGACCAGTGATGAAATTGTGCGTCGAATATTGCATCGTGTAATTGTGCCGTCAGCAGCTTCAATATCTGCATGTTGACCAAAACGGCTGATCACTAAACCTTCGGTCGCTTCGCCTAATTGCGTATCGTCTAATTCAACGTGGTTTTTTTTCTCTTTGCTCTGCAAACGCTTTTTATGATTTTCTTGTACTCTGCGTTGCTGGCCTTTAGATAATTTACGTTTTGTCACCGATCCTCACTTGTATTATTCGGTTAGATGTTCTTCTGTCGTGCTTATTGAGTAAACGCGCTATGATAAACGCTAAAATATCATGTCTCACACTTAGAAACAGCTAGGATATATTATGTCAAAAAGCGAGAATAATCTGATCTGGATAGATCTGGAAATGACCGGCCTTGATCCTGAATGTGACCGTATCATCGAAATTGCCACTATCGTGACAGATCCTCAACTTAATATTTTAGCCGAAGGCCCCGTAATTGCAGTACATCAATCAGATGAACAATTAAGTTTAATGGATGAATGGAATACACGCACCCACACAGGCAGTGGCTTAGTTGAGCGCGTAAAAGCCAGTTCATATGATGATAATTCAGCACAAAAAGCGACAATTGAATTCCTAGAAAAATGGGTACCAAAAGGTGTATCACCTATCTGTGGTAATAGTGTGGGGCAAGATAGACGTTTTTTATACCGTTATATGTCAGAACTAGAGCAATATTTTCACTACCGTTATCTTGATGTGAGTACATTAAAAGAATTAGCTCGTCGTTGGAAACCTGAAATTTTAGAGGGTTTTGAGAAAAAGAATACGCATCAGGCATTGGATGATATCCGTGAATCTATTGCAGAGCTTGCTTATTATCGTAAAACCTTTATTAAAGAATAAAAAGCGTGCATTGATGATTGATATTGCATCATTGTGATGGTTTTATCGACATGTAATCAAAAAAACGTATTTTTTTGTTGATAAGGGCTTGCGGTTAAGCATTTTTCTCGTATAATGCGCTTCCCGTACCGATGAAGAATTTTGTTTGTACGGGTGTAAGAAAGACGCGGGAATAGCTCAGTTGGTAGAGCACAACCTTGCCAAGGTTGGGGTCGCGAGTTCGAGTCTCGTTTCCCGCTCCAATCTTTCTTAGACAATTATTAGCATGTTATGCGATGCGGGAATAGCTCAGTTGGTAGAGCACAACCTTGCCAAGGTTGGGGTCGCGAGTTCGAGTCTCGTTTCCCGCTCCAAATCTTTTACTTATAATTGTCAAAACTTACCAAATGCGGGAATAGCTCAGTTGGTAGAGCACAACCTTGCCAAGGTTGGGGTCGCGAGTTCGAGTCTCGTTTCCCGCTCCAAGTTTTTTCTCTTCTGTTTTATCAAATCGCACTTTTTAATCCCCATAAAGAAAATTTTAAGTTTTTTCTCTCGCTTTTTTAAATATCGACTACACTGTTTTAGGGTGCAGATTAAGGGGTTTTACTTAATACACGTAAAGAGAGTGTGTGGGATTTTTACTCAAAAAAGAAAATGTCATTACTACATGTAAGATCAAGCTATTTTTTTGTGATCTATCTTTGATCTTTGCTTGCATTTCTATTTTGACAGCACTAGAATGTGCGCCTTTCCTCATTTAGGGGGGAAACGAGAGGCAAGATCATTTTTTAGGATTTAGGCCTTTATTCTGTTAAACATGCATTGAATAGTATTTTAGAAAAAGAAAAGGTTTTTTCAGGCTTTTCTTTAAAAAAACGTGATATATATTCTACTATTTTTAAAATCTTCCCAAATCGATTTATCCACAGTGAGATGCTAATAACCACCGCATCTAAGCACTATTTATTTTTTTACTGCACAGAGTTATCCACAAGCACTCATCATTAAGTGATAAGGATATTATTCTCTTCAATAAATTGATTGGATTTTATATCTAATTGATAACTAAGTTTATTTTATTTTTTTAAATTTTGGGTCTTAGTTCGCTTGAATTTTTTGTTCATGTTGATAGGCAAGGGATTTTTATTTTATTCACAGAGAAAATTAATGGTTACTCGTAATGCGTTTATTCTGTTAAAAATTAAGCGTCACGAGGTAAGCCTTTAGTTATCGCCCTTACTAAGCGTTTTTGTTGTGAAGTCTGTATTTTCACTTCTTTTTCATTTCTCTTTGCTGTCTGTTGTGCAATTGCCCAGTTTAAATGTTCATCTAAAACATCACTCAATCCAAAGCGTTCTTGCAAGGCAAGTAAGATTTTATCTTGATAAGGTGCATTTCCTAATGCCACGCTAATATTTCTAAGCCAACGTAAATAGCCAATACGACGGATTGGTGAACCCTCTGTAATGCGCAGAAATTTATCTTCATTCCATTGAAAAAGATCGAGTAATTCTGGGGTATGAAGCGATCTTCTTGGAGAGAAATCTTCTTCGTCAGTTAGTGATGAAAAACGATTCCAAGGGCAGATAAGCTGGCAATCATCACAGCCATAAATGCGATTACCCATCAGAGGGCGAAATTCTTCAGGAATAGCACCATCAAGCTCGATAGTGAGATAAGAAATACAACGACGAGCATCAATAGTATAAGGTTCAACAATGGCACCTGTCGGGCAGGTTGTCATACAGGCGACACATTTACCGCATTGCTCTTCAACTGGGCTATCAGTAGGCAAGGGTAAATCAATCAGTAGTTCACCAAGGAAAAACCAAGAGCCTGCTTGATTGTTAATAACAAGTGAGTGTTTACCAACCCAACCAAGTCCTGCCTTAACGGCTAATGGCCTCTCCATAATAGGTGCTGAATCAACGAAAGGACGAAAGTTGACGACTCCTTGATATTCAAATTGCTGACAATATTGTGAAATTCTTTCGCCGAGTTTTTTAAGACGCTGTCTTAATACTTTGTGATAATCCCGACCAAGTGCATAACGGCTGATATAACCTTGCTCTGGATTATTTAAGGTTCGTGCAAAAGCGGCATCCGTAGGGAGATAATTCATTCTTACGCTGATAACACGTAATGTACCCGGAACCAGTTCATGAGGCCTGGCTCGTGTCATTCCGTACTTTTCCATCCATGCCATTTCACCGTGATATTGCTTATCTAACCACGCTTGCAGGCGAGGCTCTTCAAGTGATAAGTCAGTATCACATATCCCTGTTTGTTGAAAACCTAGCTCAGAACCCCATAATTTAATGTTTTGAGCGAGAAGATTAAGATCGAGTGATGACATGAATAAACCGAATCAATAGGTAAGAGGTGAGTCCTAAGAGCGCGCAGTGTATCATAGTGAGGCAGTAGGAAAAATCCTCGCAATAAATAGATTTATGGTATGGTTATTTGATAGTGATTTCGATAACTATTTGCCTTAAGAAAATATATAAAGCTTAGTATTTGATGTTCTCCAACGATCTCTCTTTATTAAGCCGTTATAACTTAACAATAGATTATATTAAATATGAAAGAATGGGTTGTTACATTAGAAGATGAAGCGGCAACAGTTGAACTCGGGCGCACTGTTGCAATGGCGACTAATCATAGCGGATTGATCATTTATTTATATGGGGATCTTGGTGCTGGGAAAACAACCTTTAGCCGAGGCTTTTTGCAAGCGCTTGGTCATCAAGGGCACGTTAAAAGCCCAACATATACATTAGTTGAACCCTATATGCTTTCGCCAAATCCTGTTTATCATTTTGATCTTTATCGTTTAGCCTCTGCTGAAGAATTGGAATTTATGGGAATACGCGACTATTTTGAGCAAGACGCGTTATGCCTTATTGAGTGGCCATCGCAAGGCGAAGGCTTTTTACCTAACGCTGATTTAGAGCTTCATTTAAGCTACGAAGATGAAGGTCGAAAAGCGCGTTTTGTTGCCCTTTCACAAAGAGGGAATACTGTTTTATCCCGTATTCAGTCTGCATAAAGGAATATTGATTATGTCGAGTCTCATCACCATTGTGAGTCAAAGTCAGCGCTATGTTGTTGCCTTTCTGTTGGTTGTTTTGTCTTTATTTTTTGTGCAAATAGCACAAGCCGCTACTGTGACAGAAGTAAAAGCAGAAAACGGTATTTCAGCAACAACTCTCACATTCACTTTTAGTGATGGGAAGCCGAGTTATCGATATTACTCATTAAAAAGTCCTGACCGTTTGGTGATGGATTTTAAACAGAGCACAAAAATCACGGGATTACCGGCAACATTAGGCAATGGGCAGTTAGTCCATAAAATTCGCTCAACGCAATCAAAAGATAGCCAATACCAAAGTATGGTTGTTGAGCTTGCTCAGCCTGTTGTGGTAACTGAGAGTTTGATGAATGTAAGTGGTGGCTATAAGTTAGTGCTTACTATCAAAGCTATGAGTGGTCGACAAAATAACAATACCCAATCAACAATAAGTGTTGTTGCGTTATCACCCACAACAGCTACATCAAAGACAAGCTCAAATACAAATAGGGAAATGGCGCCTTTAATTACCAAGCCGACAGCAGAAGTTACGCCTGTTATTCCTATTGTAAAACCACGCACCACGCCTTCAAAACCACAAACGGGCTCTCGTCAAATTATTATTGCGATAGACGCGGGTCATGGTGGGCAAGATCCAGGAGCGATTGGTCAGAAAGGTAATCGTGAAAAAGACGTAACGCTAAGTGTGGCAAGGAAGTTGGAAGCACGCTTACGTAATGATCCTATGTTTAAACCAGTGCTAACACGTAGTGGTGATTATTTTATTTCAGTTGCTGGTCGCTCTGAAGTTGCCCGTAAGCAAAGTGCGAATATGTTAGTGTCTATTCATGCAGACTCAGCGCCAAATCGTAGCGCAAGAGGGGCTTCTGTGTGGGTACTTTCTAATCGTCGTGCAAACAGTGAATTAGGTAAATGGCTTGAACAAAGCGAGAAACAATCGGAATTACTTGGTGGTGCCGGTGATGCATTATCAGATGGCGCTGATCCTTATTTAAGTCAAACAGTACTTGATTTGCAGTTTGGTAATTCACAACGAGTAGGTTATGACGTTGCTGTTGCTGTATTGTCTGAGCTGAGAAAAGTGGGTTCACTACATAAGAAAACACCAGAACATGCGAGCTTGGGTGTTTTGCGTTCACCGGATATCCCTTCAATTTTAGTTGAAACAGGCTTCATCAGTCACGCGTCAGAAGAGCAATTACTGATTTCTGATGCTTATCAAGAGAAACTCGCGGCATCTATTCACGCGGGTTTAAGAAATTACTTTCTGGCTCATCCTTTACAAAACGCGCCTAATTGATTGAGTAAAATGGAATAAAGGTAATGGCGATAAATTTATTACCTCCTCAGCTAGCAAACCAAATTGCCGCAGGGGAAGTTGTTGAAAGACCAGCCTCTGTCGTTAAAGAGTTGCTGGAAAATAGTTTAGATGCAGGCGCGACCTCAATTGATATTGATATTGATAAAGGTGGCGCCAAGCTTATTCGCATTCGTGATAATGGATGTGGTATCAATCGTGATGATTTAAAGTTAGCACTTGCTCGCCATGCAACTAGCAAAATATCAAGTCTTGACGATCTCGAAGCCATAATGAGTATGGGGTTTCGTGGTGAAGCCTTAGCGAGTATTAGCTCAGTTTCCCGTTTAACACTGACATCGCGTACTCAAGATCAAGAAGAAGCATGGCAAGCTTACGCTGAAGGCAGAGATATGGCAGTGACTGTTAAACCTGCCGCTCATCCTGTGGGAAGTACAGTTGAAGTGCTTGATCTCTTTTATAACACGCCTGCAAGACGTAAATTCTTACGTACTGAAAAAACAGAGTTTACACATATTGATGAAGTGGTGCGCCGCATAGCGTTATCTCGCTTTGATGTTTCTATCAATTTAACCCATAACGGTAAACGAGTTCGGCAATACCGTGCAGTGAAAGATGAAAGTCAGCAAAATCGCCGTTTGAGTGCGATTTGTGGTAATAATTTTGTCAACCAATCAATGCATTTATCGTGGGAACATGGTGATTTAGCAATAAAAGGTTGGGTAGAACACCCTTTATCACCAGTACAAAGTAGTGAAATTCAGTATTGCTATGTGAATGGACGAATGATGCGTGATAGGTTGATTAATCATGCTATTCGCCAAGCTTATGAAGGATATTTGCAAGGAGAGCAGCAACCTTCTTACATCTTGTATTTAAATGTTGACCCTCACCAAGTCGATGTAAACGTACATCCTGCGAAACACGAAGTTCGTTTTCATGAATCTCGTTTAGTTCATGATTTTATTTATCAAGGTGTGTTGAGTGTTTTACGACAAGCAACGCAAGAGCCTTTATCACTGACTTCAGATGATGAAGAAGAACACGAAATTGCGTTAAATTTTCCTGAAAATCGTCAAGTTGCAGGTGAAAACGTATTTTCTCAGCCTTATCAAGCGCCAGTGGCTCAAACTCCGCCAAATACATCATCACACCACTCCAGTGAACGAGAGCACAACAATAGTCCTCATCAAAAACAAGTCTCTCAATTTGGAGGGAGTCGTCAGTTTGGTGATAGCTACCAACGGACACAAGGTGCGCTTTATCAAAAAATGATGCAAGAAAGTGTATCCACATCAAAAGATAAAGAAAAAATACCACTATTTCCTGACCGCGCCCCATTGAATTTAGGTGAAATCGTTCATACAACTAATAATATCGAAGAAGATGTTATTTCGGTGATGCCTCGTTCAGTCAATGCGAAAGAGGGACAAACTGATTATACTTTTGGGCGAGTATTGGCAATTTATCAGCACAAATATGCGTTAATAGAATCTTCACAAGGTCTTGGGCTGTTATCATTGGAAGAAGCTGATTTTCTGTTAAAATGTGCGCAATTACTGCCTAAAGATGAAACATTGAAGCCACAACCTTTGTTAGTACCTTTAAAATTGGCATTGAGCAAAGAAGAAATTAGTGTATTTAATCAGTTTCAGTCGCTAATTAGCCATTTCGGGATCGTTATCGAGATTTCTCATGGTAAAGCAACAATACATGCGGTGTCGTTACCTTTGCGCCAGCAAAATTTACCTGTGTTGCTGACCGCATTATTAGCCTATTTGTCAGCAGAGCAATCTTGTACCGAGCAACAACTTGGACAATGGTTTGCAAAACAATTAGGGGCAGAGCAAGCACAATGGTCGCAAGCTCAAGCAGTAGGATTATTGGCTGATATTGAAAGACTTTGCCCTCAATATGTCAGACAGCCAGCAAAAAACTTATTACAATTAATTGATTTACAACCAGTGGTAGTGGCATTAAATAATGAGCGATGTGAACACGCAAATAAAACCTAAAGCAATTTTTCTAATGGGACCTACCGCGTCAGGTAAAACAGCATTAGCAATTGCACTGAGACAGAAACTGCCTGTAGATATTATTAGCGTGGATTCAGCTCTTATCTATCGTGGTATGGATATCGGTACAGCAAAGCCGGATGCGAATGAGCAATCGCTTGCTCCACATCGATTAATTGATATTCTAGATCCCGCATTTCCCTATTCCGCGGCGGATTTTCGACGTGATGCATTAAATGCAATGGAAGAAATTACTGCAGCTGGGCGAATTCCACTATTAGTGGGTGGGACTATGCTATATTTTAAAGCGTTACTTGAAGGTTTATCGCCTTTACCCAGTGCCAATTCGGATGTTCGTGCTGAAATAGAAAAAAAAGCAGCAGAGCAAGGATGGGAGGCAATACATAAAGAGTTAGCATTGGTTGATCCAGTAGCAGCACAACGGATCCATCCTAATGATCCTCAACGACTTTCTCGTGCGCTAGAAGTTTACCTGATTTCAGGTAAGACAATGACGGAATTGACAAAAATATCAGGCGAGTCTTTGCCCTATGATGTTTATCAGTTTGCGATTGCTCCGAAAGATAGAAATGTTCTTCACCAACGCATTGAAGCCCGTTTTAAACAGATGTTAACGTGTGGATTTGAAGATGAAGTAAAATCATTATATGAACGGGGCGATCTGCATGAAGATCTACCTTCTGTACGTTGTGTCGGTTATCGCCAGATGTGGTCATATTTATCAGGCGAAATAGATTATGATGAGATGGTTTATCGAGGGATCTGTGCTACCCGGCAATTAGCGAAGCGACAAATCACCTGGTTAAGAGGTTGGAATGACATTCACTGGCTTGATAGCGAAGATCCAAAACAATCTCTTGACACTGTTTTGCAGGTAGTTAGTGCATAGATGGTAGGTTTGTGTAAAATTGATAGTTGCCAAAGCGCAATTTTTGAGTAGTTCATTTTTCGAACCAATTGGGTTCTAATATAAAACAACAAAATAAGGAAAACATAGAATGGCTAAGGGGCAATCTTTGCAAGATCCTTTCCTGAACGCATTACGTCGTGAAAGGGTTCCCGTTTCTATCTATTTGGTAAACGGCATTAAATTGCAGGGTCAGATCGAATCTTTTGACCAATTTGTTATTTTGCTGAAAAACACAGTAAGTCAGATGGTATACAAACATGCTATCTCTACCGTGGTACCTTCGCGCCCTGTTTCTCATCATAGCAACACAGGCACGAACCAAACTGGTACAGGCTACAATGGTGGCGCTGCTCAGCAGGATGATGTTGCAGAATAATAATCCAATATTATTCTTGATATAAGAAAAACATAGGTAGGGAGACTTTACCTATGTTTTTTCCTGTTTTTATAAAGTCCAAGAGGTTTCGCCTTTGTTTGATCGTTATGAAGGTGGCGAATTAGCCGTTTTAGTGCACGTCTTCTTTTCTCAAGAAAAGGACGTTGATGATTTGCAAGAATTTGAATCTTTGGTGACATCTGCGGGTGTTAAACCAGTTCAGATTATTACAGGAAATCGTAAAGCGCCTCACCCTAAATATTATGTGGGTGAAGGTAAGGCAGAAGAAATTGCCGAAGCTGTAAAAGCAAGTGGTGCAGATGTTGTTTTATTTAATCATGCACTGACACCTGCACAAGAACGAAATCTGGAAAGACTTTGTGAATGCCGTGTGGTTGATCGCACGGGAGTTATCCTTGATATTTTTGCTCAAAGAGCAAGAACCCATGAAGGAAAGCTACAGGTAGAACTCGCCCAGTTACGTCACTTATCAACTCGTTTAGTCAGAGGGTGGACTCACCTTGAAAGACAAAAAGGGGGGATTGGGTTACGAGGACCAGGTGAAACTCAGCTAGAAACAGACCGCCGCTTACTCCGAGGTAAAATTAGTCAAATTCTAATGCGATTGGGTAGGGTTGAGCGTCAGCGCGAACAAGGACGGCAAGCGCGGAGTAAAGCTGATATTCCAACATTATCCCTTGTTGGTTACACAAATGCAGGGAAATCGAGTTTATTTAATCATATTACCTGTTCTGATGTGTATGCAGCAGATCAGCTCTTTGCAACACTAGATCCAACACTAAGACGTATTCAAGTCGATGATGTGGGAACCGTTGTATTAGCCGATACTGTTGGATTTATTCGACATTTACCTCATGATCTTGTTGCTGCTTTTAAAGCCACTTTGCAAGAAACACGAGAAGCTACCTTACTTCTTCATGTGATTGATGCAGCAGATAGTCGTTTTGAGGAAAATATTCATGCAGTCGAAAGTGTATTAGAAGAGATTGATGCTCAAGAAATACCAACACTGCATGTTATGAACAAAATTGATCTTCTTGAAGACTTCACCCCAAGAATTGATCGAAATGAAGAAAACTTACCCATTAGGGTTTGGGTTTCTGCACAAACAGGCGAAGGTATTCCTCTGTTGTATCAGGCGTTGACAGAACGTCTTTCAGGTGAGATCGCACACTTTGAATTACGTTTACCGCCAGAAAATACAGGGCGCTTACGTAGTCGTTTTTATCAATTACAGTCAATAGAACGTGAATGGATTGAAAAAGACGGTAAAGTTGGGCTAATCATACGTATGCCTATGGTAGACTGGCGCCGCCTTTGCAAGCAGGAACCAAATTTATTGGATTACGTGGTCTGATATTCGGCCATAATAATGAACATTAACTGAGAGCTGGCGACGAAATCGGCTCTTAAGCCTGATAAATCTAATCATAATAATGGAGCTAGAACATGGCGTGGAATCAGCCCGGTAACAACGGACAAGACCGCGACCCGTGGGGTAACCGAAACAGCGGCAATAATAATGGCGATGGCAACGGTAACTCCAACGGTAATCAAGGAGGTCGGAATCGTGGAGCATCAGATCTCGATGATATGTTCCGTAAACTGAGTGAAAAGCTTGGTGGTTTCGGCGGTAAAAAAGGTGGAAACTCCTCTTCTGGGCAAAATGGCGGTCCTCGTAGTAATGCTGGAAATCTTTTGATTTCTCTTGCATTAGGTGCGGTTGTCGTGGTTTGGGCTGCAAGTGGTTTTTATACCATCAAAGAGGCAGAACAAGGCGTTGTGACTCGTTTTGGTAAATTTTACCAAATCGTTGAACCTGGTCTGAACTGGAAGCCGACTTTCATTGATGAAGTTCAGCCTGTTAACGTAAAAACTATCCGTGATTTAACCACGGGTGGCATGATGTTAACGTCAGATGAAAACATGGTTCAAGTCGAGATAAACGTGCAGTATGTTGTCTCTGATCCAGAAACATTCCTATTTAACCTGACAACACCAATTAACAGCTTAGGTCAGGCAACTGACAGCGCAGTACGTGGCGTTATTGGTCGTTCAGAAATGGAAAAAATTCTGACTTCTAACCGTTCAGAAATTCGTGACCAAACACGTCAAGAATTAGAAGAGACTATCCGTCCTTATAACATGGGTATCTCGATTGTGGACGTCAACTTCCAAGTGGCTCGCCCACCAGAAGCGGTGAAAGCGGCATTCGATGACGTAATTGCTGCGCGTGAAGAAGAACAAAAAACAATCCGTCAAGCTGAAGCTTATAAAAACGAAGTGTTACCGTTAGCAAAAGGTAACGCGCAACGTATGATTGAAGAAGCAACCGCTTATAAAACCAGTGTGGTGATGAAAGCAGAAGGTGAGGTAGCTAGCTTTGCTAAAATCTTACCTGAATATCGTGCTGCTCCTGAAATTACTCGTGAGCGTCTTTACATTGAAACGATGGAAAAAGTGTTATCAAAAACACGTAAAGTCATCGCTAATGATAAAGGCAATAGCATGTTAGTGCTGCCTTTAGAGCAAATGTTACGTCAGCAATCTCAATCTGCACCATCAAATACGTTTGAGGCTCCTGCTCGTATCAACACACCCGCTCCAACTGTAAATCCAGCACCGGCACAAAAACCAGCAACAACGACTTATGGTAATGGTGGATATGGTAGTAATAATGGCGGTTATGGTCAGCCTTACGGCAATAATCAAGGAGGACAATAATCATGCGTAAAGTTATCGCTGTTGTTGCAGTTATTATTTTAGCGTTGTTGTACTCTTCTGTGTTTGTCGTTCAACAATATGAGCGTGGCATTATTTTACGCTTTGCAAAAGTTGTACGTGATGCTGAAAATAAACCCGTTGTTTATGAACCAGGTCTTCACTTTAAAATTCCATTTATTGAGAATGTGAAAAAACTGGATGCGCGTATTCAAACTATGAATATCCAGCAAGACCGTTTCTTATCAGGTGAGAATAAAGACTTATTAGTCGATTCTTATCTGAAATGGCGTATCAGTGATTTCAGCACCTACTATCTGGCAACAGGTGGTGGTAACACAATGCAAGCTGAAACTTTATTGCGTCGTAAGTTCAGTGACCGTTTACGTTCTGAGATTGGTCGTATGAGCGTAAACCAGATTATTACGGATTCTCGTGGTCGTTTAACCATTGATGTTCGTAATGCACTGAATGAAGGTACTCCTTCTCGTGATTCAAGCGCTGCTGATGATGCAATTGCGATTGCAGCTAAAAAAGTGGCTGAAGAAACTAAAGGCCAAGCTCCTGCTATCAACATGAACAGTATGGCGGCTTTAGGTATTGAAGTAATTGACGTTCGAATCAAACAAATCAACTTACCTATGGAAGTTTCTGAAGCGATTTACCAGCGTATGCGTGCAGAGCGTGAAGCCGTTGCTCGTCGTCACCGTTCACAAGGTCAAGAGCAAGCAGTGAAAATTCGTGCAGCTGCTGATAAGACTGTAACAGAGACACTGGCTGAGTCTGAGCGTGAATCATTACGTCTTCGCGGTGAAGGTGATGCACAAGCAACCAAACTATTTGCTGATGCATTCAACCAAGATCCAGACTTCTACGCCTTCATTCGTAGCTTACGTGCTTATGAGAAGAGCTTTAACCAAGATGGTAATGACGTCATGGTGTTAAGCCCAGATAGCGATTTCTTACGCTATATGAAAGCACCAACAAAAGCGCGAGCGATTGAAGAGTAATTTCTAAACGCGTTAAACCGTTTGAGTAAATAATAAAATCCTCCACCTTAAAAAGTGGGGGATTTTTTTTGATATCAATAAGATAAAGCTCGTAATCAAACTAAGAAATAAATAATTGTGCATAAAAAGATGAAAATTTACGCTTAATGGTTTCCAAAATGGTTTTAGCTGGGATAGTATAAAGTGAAAATTGCATTTCAAGATAAACCTTCGGCAATTCCGAAGCGTCTTCTTCGCCGTTTTCACTTTTATGTCACTCTGCTTCCTGTTTTTGCGATCAAAACTGTTGATAAAAGTCACAATACGTTTGTGATGCGAACTTTTCGGGCAAAAATATTGACAATGGCAAGATAATCTATTGCTTAAAAGCGGGGATGACATAATTAGATAAAATCTACTGTAACTCTTGAATTGAGATGGTAGAATCCTTTTTTAAGCAACCGAGTGTATTTTGAAATGAGTAATAACGTTGTCGTATTGGGCACCCAGTGGGGTGACGAAGGCAAAGGCAAGATAGTCGATTTGCTGACAGAACGCGCTAAATATGTTGTTCGCTACCAAGGTGGCCATAACGCGGGTCACACTCTAGTCATCGACGGTGAAAAAACCGTTCTTCATTTAATCCCATCAGGCATTCTCCGTGAAAATGTTGTTAGCATCATAGCAAACGGTGTCGTTTTATCACCGGAAGCGCTGATGAAGGAAATGACCCAACTTGAAGATCGTGGTATTCCTGTTCGTTCTCGTTTACTTCTGTCTGAAGCTTGCCCATTAATCCTTCCTTATCACATCGCATTAGACAATGCGCGTGAGAAAGCTCGTGGCGAAAAAGCTATTGGTACAACAGGCCGTGGTATCGGTCCTGCTTACGAAGATAAAGTTGCTCGTCGCGGTTTACGTGTTGGCGATCTGTTTGATAAAAAAGCGTTTGCACAAAAACTCAAAGAAATCATCGAATACCATAACTTCCAACTGGTGAACTACTACAAAGTTGAACCTGTAGATTACCAAAAAACCTTAGACGATATCATGGCAATAGCTGATATTCTGACGGGTATGGTTGTTGATGTTTCTGACTTACTGTACAAAGCAACACAAAATGGTGAGTTAGTGATGTTTGAAGGTGCACAAGGTACTTTATTAGACATCGACCACGGTACTTATCCGTATGTAACCTCTTCAAACACAACCGCTGGTGGTGTGGCAACAGGTTCAGGTTTAGGTCCTCGCTATGTTGGTTATGTATTAGGGATCATCAAAGCTTACTCTACTCGTGTAGGTGCAGGTCCATTCCCAACTGAATTGTTTGATGAAGTGGGTGACTTCTTACGTGAGAAAGGCCAAGAATTTGGTGCAACTACAGGCCGTAGTCGTCGTACTGGCTGGTTAGATATCATCGCTATTCGTCGCGCTGTTCAAATCAACTCACTGTCTGGTTTCTGCATGACTAAACTGGATGTGTTAGATGGTCTGAAAGAAGTGAAACTGTGTGTAGGCTATCGCTTACCAAACGGTGAAGTGATTGATACAACACCTTTAGCAGCTGATGATTGGGAAGGTATCGAGCCTATCTATGAATCAATGCCAGGCTGGAACGAAACGACATTTGGCGTGAAAGATCACGCTCAACTGCCACAAGCAGCACTGAACTACATCAAGCGCGTAGAAGAGTTAACAGGCGTTCCTGTTGATATCGTTTCTACTGGCCCAGACCGTTCAGAAACCATCATTCTCCGTCATCCATTTGATGCATAATCTGCATTAAATTGGTTTGATGTGAAAATCGTCCCTGAAAATGACAGGGGCGATTTTTTCGTATTTGTTTGTTGGTTAAGTTGAGATAGAAATACGCGTTACACACATAAGATAAGACAGCTTTACACTCGGTTTTGCTTCTGTTTTATCAGTAATGCGTAAAAAACAATAAGACAATGTTATTGTTGTAGAGTCAGAAATAGAAAAGCGATCTGTTGAAAATCGACAGTATCGCTTTTTCTTTGCCTGCGATGTCGCTATTATTTTGCTAATAGTCAAGTGAGAGATGGAAATAACCCACTTTTGAGCATATCTTTGCTAAATGTCCAAAAATTAAACATAATATTGCTTAATAAAATGATATTCTCATTAATAATTACTTATCCCTTAACGACTTTGATAGGGAAAACCACTTTTCAGAGGTCATTGTGCAATTAACCAGTTTTACAGATTATGGATTGCGGGCATTGATATATATGGCTTCATTGCCAGAAGGCAAAATGACAAGTATCACTGAAGTGACACAAGTCTATGGCGTCTCACGTAACCATATGGTGAAAATTATTAATCAACTTAGCCATTTAGGTTTTGTTGAGGCTATTCGTGGTAAAAATGGAGGGATCCGTTTAGGCAAGCCTGCAACAGACATCATTGTGGGTGACGTTGTTCGTGCTTTAGAGCCACTTTCATTAGTAAACTGTAGTGCTGAGTTTTGCCACATTACCCCAGCTTGTCGACTGAAACTGGTGTTGAATCAGGCAATTGAGCAGTTTTTGAAAGAGTTAGACCGTCACACACTCGCAGAGCTAGTTGAAAATAATAGCTCCTTATATAAATTGTTATTAGAAGATGTTTGAGTCTACTATTTCATCAAATCTGATAGCTTGGAGGTCATAATGTCAAAAGATCCTTTTCAGGATAGAGAAGCAGAAAAATACGCCTCTCCAATTGCTAGTCGTGAATATATTTTAGAAGAAATGAAAAAACGCACGGCACCAATGAGCCGTGAAGATTTAGCGCAGGCGTTAAAAATTTCAGGTGAAGAAGACTTAGAAGCGTTACGTCGCCGTTTAAGAGCGATGGAGCGTGATGGTCAATTAGTTTTTACCCGTCGCCAGTGCTACGCATTACCTGAACGCCTTGATTTATGGAAAGGCAAGGTAATCGGTCACCGCGATGGTTATGGTTTTTTACGTGCAGAAGGTCAAAAAGATGACCTTTATCTTTCACAAGATGAAATGAAAAAAACCATGCATGGCGATGTTATCCTTGCCCAACCTTTAGGTATGGATAGAAAAGGTCGTCGTGAAGGTCGTGTTGTTCGTGTTATTGAACCGAGAAATAACCAAATTGTAGGTCGCTATTTTATTGAGTCAGGTATGGGATTTGTTGTACCTGATGATAGCCGTTTAAGCTTTGATATTCTTATTCCTAAAGAGGATATCATGGGCGCGCGTATGGGAAATGTGGTGGTGGTTGAGATTACAACAAGACCAACTCGACGCACGCAAGCAGTAGGTCGTATTGTTGAGATCTTAGGTGAAACCATGGGAACAGGTATTGCGGTAGAAATCGCATTACGTACTCATGAGATCCCGTATACATGGCCTGCAAAAGTGACAAAAGAAGTCGCTGATTTAAAAGAAGAAGTGCCTGAATCCGCTAAAGAAGGACGTGTTGATTTACGTGATTTACCTTTAATTACTATTGATGGTGAAGATGCGCGAGACTTTGATGACGCCGTTTATTGTCAACGTAAAAAAGGTGGCGGTTGGCGTTTATGGGTTGCGATTGCAGATGTTAGTTATTATGTACGCCCACAAACAGCGCTAGATACAGAAGCACGTAGCCGAGGAAACTCTGTTTATTTCCCTTCTCAAGTTGTACCGATGTTGCCAGAAGTTCTGTCTAATGGATTATGCTCACTAAACCCACAAGTTGACCGTTTATGTATGGTCTGTGAGATGACCGTTTCTGAGCAAGGACGCCTTTCTTCTTATAGATTCTATGAAGCGGTGATGAGTTCTCATGCTCGAATGACCTACACCAAAGTGTGGAAAATCATTCAAGGTGATGAAGAACTGCGTGAGCACTATAAGCCTATCGTTAAAGATATTGAGCATCTGTATGAGTTATACCAAGCATTAGATAAAGCGCGTGAACAGCGCGGTGCAATTGGTTTTGAATCAGAAGAAGCGAAGTTTATCTTTAATGCCGAGCGCCGTATTGAGCGTATCGAGCCAGTTGTTCGTAATGATGCACACAAATTGATTGAAGAGTGCATGATCCTTGCTAATATCGCAGCCGCTCGCTTTGTTGAGAAAAACGAAGAACCTGCGCTTTACCGTATTCATGATAAACCAAAAGAAGACAGCGTCCTGAATCTACGCTCTGTCTTTAATGAATTAGGTTTAACGCTGCCTGGTGGCTTAACACCAGAGCCTGCAGATTATGCGCGTGTCATGAAAGAGGTTGAAGACAGACCTGATCGTGAAATGTTACAAACCATGATTTTGCGCTCAATGAAACAGGCAATTTACGATCCTGAAAATCGAGGGCACTTTGGTTTAGCATTAAAATCTTACGCACACTTTACCTCACCAATTCGTCGTTATCCTGATTTAGCCTTGCATCGTGCAATTAAATATCAGATTGCGAAGGAAGAAGGTCATGGTTCACAACGTTGGACACCAACGGGTGGTTACCATAGTGATATGGACACCATGTTGCAATTAGGCGAGCACTGTTCTTTAACAGAGCGCCGTGCTGATGAAGCCACTCGAGATGTTGCTGACTGGCTGAAATGTGACTTTATGCTGGATCAAATTGGTCAACAGTTTACCGGTATTATCACTAGCGTAACGGGCTTTGGTTTCTTTGTTCGCTTAAATGATCTGTTTATTGATGGTCTGGTGCATGTTTCTACATTAAATAATGATTACTATCAGTATGATAATGTAGGGCAACGCTTAATTGGTGAGTCTTCAGGACAAGTCTATCGCCTTGGTGACGAAGTAGAAGTAAAAGTTGAAGCAGTGAGTATGGATGAACGTACTATCGACTTCTCTTTGATTTCAACAACACGCACCGCGCGTAATCCAGGTAAAACAGCTCGTGTTCGTAGTTTAAAAGGTGAAAAAGACAAGAAAAACGCAAGTTCTAGTAAGTCTCGCCGCCGTGATGCAAGCAAAGATAAAAACTTTGAGCCAGATAGTGCCTTCAAAAAAGGTAAATCATCAGGTCGAGGTAATGCGAGCAAAGACAAAGCCGTAAAAGACCAAGTTGCGAAAGATAAAGCAAGTAGCAAACGTAAGAAAGCATCATCACAAACCAAAAAGATAGAAGCAAAACTTAAAGCTAAACGCGCAGCCAAACGCGATAACGCATAACGTTTTATTCTTCTGATTCTTTTTTAAAAGGCGGAGACCCCGCCTTTTATCTGTTTTGTGCCTTTTATTTTTTAATGAGTAAGCACCGCTATGAGCGAAGAAATTATTTATGGTATTCACGCAGTAACCGCATTACTTGAGCGTGATCCTGCACGTTTTAAAGAAGTTTATGTATTAAAAGGGCGTGAAGATCGCCGTTTAACACCTGTTATTCATGAATTAGAAGCACAAGGCATTCTGGTTCAAGTCGCTAATCGTCAATGGTTAGATAGCCAAACTGAAGGTGCTGTTCACCAAGGTATTATTGCTAAAGTAAAACCCGGTCGTCAGTATCAAGAACAAGATTTACCAGACTTATTAGCTAAAGTCGGTACACCTTTCTTATTAGTGCTAGATGGCGTGACTGATCCCCATAATTTAGGGGCTTGTTTACGTAGCGCTGATGCAGCCGGTGTACATGCTGTTATCGTTCCAAAAGATCGCTCCGCACAATTAAATGCAACAGCCAAAAAAGTGGCTTGTGGTGCAGCAGAAAGTGTTCCTTTAATTAAAGTGACTAACCTTGCTCGTACACTGCGTTTCCTGCAAGAAGAGAACGTTTGGATTGTTGGTACAGCAGGCGAAGCAGACCATACTTTATATCAAAGCAAACTCACAGGCCCAATGGCATTAGTGATGGGCGCTGAAGGTGAAGGTATGCGTCGTTTAACACGTGAGCATTGTGATGAACTGATTAGTATCCCGATGGCGGGTACAGTCTCATCACTTAACGTCTCTGTGGCAACCGGTGTTTGCTTATTTGAAGCGATGCGCCAGCGTATTAACGTAAAATAATCGCTTAGTTTATTTTATTCTCTATACTCCCTTGAGTTTTATTGACCGCGGGGGTATAGTTACGCGTCAATTTTTTCAGTCACAACTTAAACAAGTTCCTTGCCTCCATGGGTGGTGACTGACCCTGACAGGAGGCTGATAAATCCGTAAGGAGCAATATCAAATGCGTCATTACGAAATCGTTTTTATGGTTCATCCTGACCAGAGCGAACAAGTTCCGGGCATGATTGAGCGTTATAAAACCGCTATCACTAATGCAAATGGTCAGATCCACCGTCTAGAAGACTGGGGTCGTCGTCAATTAGCTTATCCAATCAACAAACTGCACAAAGCACACTACGTTCTGATGAACGTTGAAGCTCCGCAGGAAGTGATTGATGAACTGGAAACTACTTTCCGTTTCAACGATGCCGTTCTCCGCAACATGATTATGCGTACTAAACACGCAGTAACTGAAGCTTCTCCAATGGTTAAAGCAAAAGACGAACGCCGTCGTGATATCGCTGATGACCTAGATGATGAAGATGAAGTTGATGATGTAGCAGAGGATTCTGAAGAGTAATTAGTGCTGTGACGGCTAATAATCATTTGGTGCTAACTGGCACAGTGTGCAAAGCATTAATTCGAAAAGTTAGCCCCGCTGGGATCCCGCACTGTCAATTTGTTATTGAACATCGTTCAATACAAGAAGAGGCGGGATTAAAAAGACAATCATGGTGCCGAATGCCCATTATTGCTAGCGGGAAAGCGTTACAAGCAGTTACTCACAGTATAACGGTCGGCAGCCAAATCACCGTTTCTGGATTCATTAGTAGCCATCAGGCGCGAAATGGATTGTTTAAATTGGTGCTTCATGCCGAGCAGATTGAATTGATAGATTCTGGAGACTAGCCATATGGCACGTTATTTCCGTCGTCGTAAGTTCTGCCGTTTCACAGCAGAAGGCGTACAAGAGATCGATTATAAAGATATCGCTACGCTGAAAAACTATATCACTGAAAGTGGTAAAATTGTACCAAGTCGTATCACCGGTACTCGTGCAAAATACCAGCGTCAGCTGGCTCGTGCTATCAAGCGCGCACGCTACCTGTCTTTATTACCTTATACTGATCGTCATCAGTAATAGGTATATAGTCCATTAATGACTTGTAGAGGATAAGGTAATGCAAATTATTCTGCTTGATAAAGTAGCGAATCTGGGTAGCCTGGGTGATCAGGTTAACGTAAAATCGGGTTATGCTCGTAACTATTTAATCCCACAGGGTAAAGCTGTTTCTGCGACTAAGAAAAACATCGAGTTTTTCGAAGCGCGTCGTGCTGAGTTAGAAGCTAAATTAGCTGAAACTTTAGCAGCAGCTGAAGCTCGTGCAGCGAAGATCAATGCACTGGGTTCTGTCACTATCAGCTCTAAAGCGGGTGACGAAGGTAAACTGTTTGGTTCAATCGGTACTCGTGACATCGCTGATGCAGTAACTGCAGCTGGCGTTGAAATGTGTAAGAGCGAAGTTCGCCTGCCAAATGGCGTTCTGCGTACTACTGGTGACCACGAAGTTCACTTCCAAGTTCACAGTGACGTATTCGCTGAACTGAATGTTATCATCGTTGCTGAATAATCTCTGATTAAACAGTTAATGTTGATAAAGAAAAACGCCAGCTTAGCTGGCGTTTTTTTTGGGATAAATTAAATCTCTTCTTACTATGGTGTGCGGTAATAACTTCCATCACTCAAACGAGTGTAAGTGATAACAGTACCGGCGCTATTTGTCACTTCTAGCATACTGACATCACCTTGCGGGTTACGTTGTAAACGAATAGCTTGCCCTGAGCGTAATTGGCTTAATGATTTCTGTTGATCTTCTGATTTCGCCATAGAGAATGCATCATTGACAGGGAGTTGATTGTCTCTAAACAGTTGCGCTAAGGTTTGCCCCTCTTTAATGGTATAAGTTTGCCATGTTTGCGCTGGTGTTGATTGAGTGTCTTGTGGTGGTGTTGTTTGAGCAACATTTTCCTCTGGATCATTTGTCGTTGGATCCCCTATTGATGGAGAAACCGCGGGATCGGTATTTAAGCTATTTTGCGCTTGAGGGATTGAGGTTTGATAAGTTGGATCATTTGTTGATACTGATGGTGAAATAGGCACAGGAAGATCATGCGTCGATGATGACGGCTGAGGTGGCTCACCATTATTTTCACTTGTTGGCCAAAAAAATACGACCAATAAAACAATAGCAATAACTAGTATTGCCCGACGATGTAAGCCAGGGAATTTGCCCATATTCACCTCATTATTGATCTGTGAATCAGTATTATGAATTGCTGTAACATCTTTTTTATTCCTTGTAGCCATACTAGCACGAACCATGATCCTAACCTGCTCCCTGAATTCTTTTCAGAATTATCTATTCGCTCTAACAGTTAATGTTCTTTATTTCCTTGATGGTTAACTAAAAATAGTTTCATGCGTTGATACACATTTTTATCAGTTTCTATGGTTAAAGCCTGCGTTAATTCACCATAAAGATCATGAGGTAATAATGTGTCAGACCATGTTGAAAGAACATTCAGCGCCATATTTCTATCACGCAATGTCGGACTACGTAATTGCCTTTTGATAAGTGACCAGCCGATACCGGGAAAACCACCAAGATCTTGCATTATATATTCAACGGCATGATGGAGCTGATATTCAGAGTGGGGCGTTATTAATGGATCATCTGTGCTATCTAATGCTGTTAATTCAATTTGTTGTTCTGCAAGTTTAACTACTCTTTCTATTTTGTGAGAAGCATCCGTTTGCATTAATTGGTGCCACCAATCCGCCTTGGGATTCTCTTTTTGTAGTGAAAAGAGTAATTCCCAGATATCAAGGCGAAGAGATTTAGCGACAAGGCTTGCTTGGTAATTTTTTGAGCGAGATGGATTTTGTAATGCTTCAATAATGAGAGTTGACCATTCAGGTTTTTGAATAATATTTTGCGAAGCAGAGATAATTTGTTGTTGGCAATGATCGTTCCAGCCGAGAGACTCAAGCAGTAACCAATCTTCACCACTATTTTGCACAAAATCAGCAATTTCACAGACACAATAAAGGAGTTTTAATTCTTTTGGAGGCAAAGTATCAACTTGTGAAATAAAAGCGTTGCATGCTTGCGGGCCCTCTACATAATCATAAATATCTTTTGCGGGACCGCCATTAAGCAATGCACGTAAAAGATCGCTACAACCAAGTAATAGTTCATTATCTAAAGGATGCGTATTCAGCATCTCTAATAGCGCCCCTTTTGTGACACAGTCATAGGCGACATACTCAGTCATTACATTATTTTTATACCCTTCAGTCAGTAGCCAATAGCGATTATTAACAGACAGTGTTGAAGGTAAATGCTCGATAAACTGGATGCGTCCCCAGCCTTTAGTTCGTTGACCTAGAGAGTGTAAAAAAGGCTCAAATTCTTCACAAGAAAGACGCTGTTTTAGCGAACGAATAGCATAAAGGGTAAATTCAGGATGTAGAGCAAACAATAAGAGTAAACGCTGAGAGGTATTATCATTAAATGATCCTAATAGCCCTAAAGCTATTTTGATAGGATTCTTATCAGGACTTAACTTTAAGATCCACAAGATCAATTGAAAATAGATCTCATGATTAACCAGTGCTTCATCTTGTTCTATTTTATCTATCAATGCGGAAAGATAGGTAATGGGAGCGAGTTTATCTTGGTTGGCAATTGAATAAAAAGAAGCGATATGTTCTTTATCAGGTAAAAGAACGACATGCTTTATTGCATGATAAAGTGACTGCGCAAATTCTTCACATGTCTTTTGAGAAGGTTGTTGTTCAATTGCTCGGCCTATTCGTTGGTGCAAAATAATACCTTCCCGAGCACCTGCTGACCAACTAAAAGGTATTGAATCATCATCAGGTTTTGTTTTTAAGTGAGCGTCTGACAATAGATTTAATTCATCAGGTAAAGGTGTATCACCTATTTCATAAGGTGCTAACAGCGAAAGAATTGAAGGAATAGAAGATGGACAAACGTTAGGAAAGTCTATTGTGAGGTCGATAGACAGAGGTGACTTACTGAAAAGCTTATCACGCCAATTAGTCATAATAAATCCTATTTGTTTTGCCGTCTTAGTATAACTTTAGCGGAAAATAGAAAAGCTGGATAAAAAAAGCCAGAAAATCCACTTATATCACCTAAAAGAGACTCATCTCAAACACACTTCCCTTCTTGAGATAGAAAAACAAATCAAAAAAAACTGGTCAATAAAATTAAAAAGCAGTACATTAATGCAATTCAATATTGTTATATTATAACATTGCAAATAAATGGGGTTTATTATGAAACCAGGTATTCATCCTCAATATCGAACAGTGATTTTCCATGACACTAGTGCAGATGCTTATTTTAAAGTGGGTTCAACCATACAAACGGAAAAAACAATAGAGTATGAAGGGCAAACATATCCTTATGTAACACTAGATGTCTCCTCTCAATCACACCCATTTTATACCGGTAAGCAAAAGACACATTCTCAAGAAGGTAATGTGGCACGTTTTAATAAACGTTTTGGTCAATTTATTAAGTAAGGAAGAAAAAATGCAGGTATTAAGTTCGTTGAAAAGTGCTAAACAACGCCATCCAGATTGCAAAGTGGTGCGTCGCCGTGGCCGTATTTATGTAATTTGTAAGTCAAATCCACGTTTTAAAGCCGTTCAGGGGTAAAGTCATGCAAAAACCAGTTCTTTCTTGTATTTTAATTATGGGGCTATTGGGTAGTGCAATGTCAGTTTTAGCACATGGCCACCATCATGAAAAAGTACAAACACAAGCTCAACGAGATGCCGCTAATGGAGTTTTTGAAGATAAGGATGTCCTTGATCGCCAAATTAGTGATTGGGATGGAGTATGGCAATCTATAGAGCCTTATCTTCTCAGTGGTGAATTAGATGAGGTTTTACAGAAAAAAGCAGAAACCAAAAAAGATAAAACGATAGAAGAATATCGAGCCTATTACACACAAGGATATAAAACTGATGTGGATATGATTGGTATTGAAAACAATATCATCGAGTTCCATCGGGGAGAGAAAGTCGATAGCTGTGAATATCATTATGATGGTTATCGTATTCTACATTATGAGTCTGGTAAAAAAGGGGTACGCTATCTTTTCCGCTGTGATGATGCCAAAAGCCAAGCGCCCAAATTTATTCAATTTAGCGACCACATTATTGCACCAGAGAAAGCAGGGCACTTCCATTTATATATGGGCAATACATCGCAAGATGAATTACTTAAAGAATTAAGTAATTGGCCAACATATTACCCTTATTCGATGAAAGCAGATGATATTGTTCACGAAATGCTTTATCACTGATTTAAGTGGAATATATAGAAAATAAAGTAATAAAAATCTTTAGCAAAGGAGTGCTAGATTTTTTTTAATTAATTATTTGATATAAAAAGAACAATAAAATAATTCATGTGAAAGCCATTTGATTGGTAACTATACTTATGTTTATTTGGTGATAAAATAAATTATATCAAATTAAGTTTCTTCATTTTTATTATCTAATATATGTAATTAATTATTGATTAATTTTTTTAAAAGGAATTTTTATGGCATATCCTATTTATCTAACTTTAAAAGGAAAAGTCCAAGGGTTAATTTCTGTAGGTTGTTCATCTATTGATTCGATAGGAAACCGTTACCAACTTAATCATGAGGATGAAATTCAAGTTATTAGTTTAAATAATAGTTCTGTTCGTGCACAAAATGCATCTTATCAACCAGTTATATTTACTAAGCCTATAGATAAATCATCACCATTACTTTCAACAGCTTTAGATAATAACGAAGTCTTAGAAGCAATATTCACTTTTTATAGAACAAGCCAACATGGGCAACTTGAAAAATATTATGAAATTAAATTGACTGAAATTTCTCTAATTGAGGTTTCTGATATTTTTCCTGATTCAATAAATGATAATGAATCAATGCCATATCAACGTATTCAAATGAAATACACCTCAATATCCAGGGTTCATTTGGTTGCTAATACATCAAGTTATAGTATTAACAGTGACATGATTTAATAAGCTTTAGTTCATTATCAAAAGATATGTGCTATTTACACATATCTTTTGATATAACATATTCACTTGGTGCAAAAATTGATTGTTTATAACAAATATAATACCCCTTAGAGACTAAATCATATCTGACATAAAATGAAAAAAAGAAACTGAAAATAATACCTGCTATTGCCATAATTGCGAGGTAACCAGCTATTTTATTATTCATTTTTTGTATATTTTTCTTATATGCACAAAGAAAACCATAATAGGAAAAATAAAAAGTTAAAGGAACTCCAAAGCAGAGTAATCCAGTTTGAAACGAGAATATTATTTTGTCTTTCATTAAGAAATAATCTATGTAATAAATTATTGAGTAATAAAATCCAAAAATTGATAGAAGTAAGATACAGATAGAAGATAGTATTAAATTAACCGGTTTTATCTCTATTTTTTTTATTTTATCCACGGCTAAGTCTTCCCCATTGTGTGAAAAACTGATCAGGGTGATAAGGTGTTTCAGGTTTCTTTTCTCGATAAGATTTTAGATTTTTAATTATGGTTTCACTGATCTTAAATTCATCATCTAATTTATATAGGGCAACTGCTATCACTAACCCCACAACAAATACACCTAAAGCAACGACTATAACACTTGTTCCTGCCGTTAATGCCGCTGTTACGATACTACCAGTTAGTAAAGTTGTCATTTGCATACTAATAGCCAATTTTGCCATATCCATAGTGATATTTACGAAAAAATTAGTGAGATCATATTCATCTCTAAATATGAGTTCTACAATTCTATAAGCTGCTGAAAATACAATTGCAAAACGTACACCTCCAGCTGAAACGGAATTCATTCCTTGGGTTCCTACTCCCATATATAATACGAGGATTATTTGCTAGGTATCGAGTTGCATTTAAATAAGCTCTAACGCCTGCATGACCTGAAATTCTTATATAAACATTTCCATTTTTACCTACATACTCAGTCGCTGTGATATTGATATTTCTAAACTCATTAACAATTCTTTCGACTCTATATGATTCATAGATATTTCCAGAATATGATGAAGCGATATCACCAATACTAAATAAAGTATCTTTCGATGATTTTTAAGGTGTTGGGGTGGATAAGTTTTTTAGAACATAATCCGCTTCTTCAAGGGTGATAAGTGCCGCAACATTTTCATCATCTTCGGTGTCATTAAGGATCCGCTCAATTCTTTTCTTATTGTTATATTGTTCTTCTCTGTCCCAATCAATAACGGTGGTATCGTATATATAGCCCATATAAAAAGATCCTTTTTTTATAAATTTAAATTAGATTAATAAAATTTATGATTTTATGCAATTAAAAATATCTGCTGTTAGATTAATTAATTAAAAGTTAGCTTAACAACAAGTGTGCTTTTATTTTTTATTATGTAAAATTCTATTTTGATTATTTTTATTATTTACTTTAAGTAGATAGTATCCTTCACTATAAAAGAAGTTATTTTTATATTTTTTATATAAGTAATAAATAAACTGAGGGGATATATAAATCTAATTTTATATATTTATGTTAAAAATATAATTTTTAATATTTTTTGATAATAAGAGAAAATAGTAAGGGAAAAAGCAGTAGCATCCATGCTGACTTACTTTTATAAGTTGGGTTAAAGGTTATTTATAATCCTTGGCAGAGATATTTCATCTCCATATAATCTTCAATACCGTGTTCAGAACCTTCACGACCTAGGCCTGATTGTTTAATACCACCAAATGGTGCAACTTCATTGGAAATTAAACCGGTGTTAATACCCACCATGCCGTATTCTAAATTTTCAGCAACACGCCAAATACGTTGTGGATTTTCACTATAAAAGTAAGCGGCTAAACCATAAATGGTGTTATTAGCTAAATGCACCACTTCATCTTCATTTTCAAAAATAACTAAAGGCGCAACAGGGCCAAATATTTCTTCTTCAAGGATATGGCTATCAGCAGGAACATTACCAACAACGGTAGGTTGGAAGAAGTTCTCACCCGCTTTGTCATTATCTCCACCACAAAGCAATGTTGCACCGCGCTTTAGTGTATCAGCAAGCAATGATTGTGATTTTTCAACAGCTTTACGGTTAATAAGAGGCCCAATAGTGACACCTTCTTCAAAACCATTTCCCACTTTGAGCTTTTTAACTGCGGCAACAAAGCGTTCACTAAATTGTTGATAAACATCTTTATGAATATAAAAACGGTTAGCACAAACACAGGTTTGCCCTGCATTACGGAATTTTGCTCCCATAGCACCTTCAACCGCTTTATCAATATCGGCATCGTTAAATACGATAAATGGTGCATTGCCACCTAATTCCAAAGAGACTTTTTTTACGCTATCTGAACACTGGCGCATTAATAAACGCCCAACACCCGTAGAGCCAGTGAAACTTAATTTGCGAACACGGTTATCAGAGGTAAAGACTTCGCCAATTTTAATGGCATCACCAGTTACAATATTAATAACACCGGCGGGAATACCGGCTTGAGCCGCTAATTCTGCTAAAGCCAATGCAGTATAAGGTGTTTCATTGGCAGGTTTAATCACCATAGTACAACCTGCCGCTAATGCAGGAGCCGCTTTACGGGTGATCATAGCTGCAGGGAAGTTCCAAGGTGTGATAGCAGCACAAACACCGATACCTTGTTTAATTACCATCAAACGTTTATCAGCAGAAGGTGAAGGAATAATTTCACCGTTGGTTCTCTTACCTTGTTCTGCAAACCATTCAATAAAAGAGGCTGCATAAGCAATTTCACCTTCAGCTTCAGCAACAGGTTTACCTTGCTCAAATGTCATTAACTCAGCAAGTTTTCTTTTATTTTCAGTGATTAATCTAAACCAATTTTGCAATAATGCTCCGCGCTGATGTGCTGTGAGTGCACGCCATTTTGGTAAGGCTTTTTGTGCAGCATCAACAGCCATTATTGCTTCTTGTGTTGCCATATTGGGTACAGTACCCAGTAAAATACCCGTGGCAGGATCGACAACATCAACAGTTTCGTTATTTTTAGCATTACACCAAAGACCATCAATATAGCCTTGTTCGCGGAAATAGGGATTCGTCGTTATCTTCACTTAATACCTCTCTGAACACATATATTGATATTTATAAGGCTAGGCAGTTTTGTACCTGTTTATAATTATATGCCTGTGTTGCGATGTTGTGAAAATAAGTATGACAAATGCCAATAAAAAAGCGCCAAAAAGACGATAAATAAGGTCAATTGCTTATGTTTTTTATGAATAATTCCCATTACTCAAGACTGAAGGTTTACGCTGTACCTTACCGCTGTTATTCTTGGATCTAACTTTCATAAAAAACAGGTATTTTTCATGTCAAAACCATCATTTGATTCTATCGAATCACAGGCAAGTTACGGTATTGGTCTGCAAGTCGGTCAACAACTGACTGAATCAGGTCTTCAAGGATTAGAGCCCGCAGCACTGTTAGCTGGCTTGACCGATGCATTAGAAGGTAATGCGCCTTCTGTACCTGTTGAAACATTACACAATGCCTTACGTACTATGCACGAGCGTGCTGAAGCTGTTCGCCAAGAACGCCAAGCAGAGCTGGCTGATGCTGGTAAAATCTTCTTAGAAGAAAATGTGAAAAATGAGGGCGTTCAAGTTACAGAATCTGGCTTACAGTACAAAGTACTGACTGCGGGTGAAGGCGCAATTCCAGCGCGTACTGATCATGTTCGTGTTCACTACACTGGTCGTTTAATTGATGGCACTGTGTTTGATAGCTCAGTTCAACGTGGTCAACCTGCTGAATTCCCAGTAAATGGTGTTATTGCAGGCTGGATTGAAGCATTAACATTAATGCCAGTAGGTTCAAAATGGGAATTATATATTCCTTACCAATTAGCTTATGGCGAACGTGGAGCAGGTGCGGCTATTCCTCCATTCGCAACATTAGTATTTGAAGTAGAATTATTAGAAATTTTATAATTTCTTATTCTGCGGTAAATCAGAGTAAAAAATAGCCGGTTTTGCCGGCTATTTTCGTCTCTGTACTAAAATAAAGAGACAGTAGGGTAATTAATTTTTATAAGAGAAGTTATCTGCTTATAGAAATAAGAGAGGTGCATTATGTTAGAACAAGTCAGCAAATTAGCTCGCCAAGCAGGTACGGCGATAATGCAGATTTATCAGCAATCAGAGCCTATCCAAGTACAGGAAAAAAGTGATAATTCACCTGTTACAGAGGCTGATTTGGCTGCTCACCAAGTTATCAAACAAGGACTTGCTTCTATTGCTCCAGATATACCTCAATTATCTGAAGAAGATCCCCCTGAATGGGAAGTGCGTCGCCATTGGGATCGTTATTGGCTGATTGACCCTCTAGATGGAACTAAAGAATTTATCAGTAAGAATGGTGAGTTTACGGTAAATATCGCTTTAATTGAAAAGGGTATTCCTGTTTTAGGGGTTGTCTATGCCCCTGTTCAAAATGTGTTATATGCAGCGGCAAATAAACAGGCGTGGAAAGAAGTGTGTGGACAACGATTACCTATTCATGCAAGTCGTGCGGAGCCTCCCGTGATTGTGATTAGTCGTTCTCATCAAGATGATGAATTAAAAGAATACCTCTCACAACTTGGCGCACATCAAACCGTTGCTGTTGGTTCATCTTTGAAGTTTTGTTTAGTCGCTGAAGGTAAAGCACAGCTTTATCCTCGCTTTGGGCCTACACATACATGGGATACCGCGGCAGGTCATGCTATTGCGGTTGCGGCGGGCGCACATGTTACTGATTGGAAAGGAGTAACGCTAGATTATTCCCCAAAAGAGTCGCTGATAAATCCAGGATTTAGAGTTTCTATCTTTTAGTACCACTTTACAAAATCGGAGCCCTTTGTTTTATAAGGGCTCTGACACAAAAATTATTCTTTAATTAAATCGTTGATAAGATTGATTGCAGTCGTGATTTCTGCACCACTTAATACACCTTCTTTGACGAAACGAACTTTGCCTTGTTTATCTAAAACAACAATAGCTGAACTCTCTTTTTCTAATCCCCAGCCTTTTAATGCTACACCATCAGCATCAACAATAAATTGTGACCAAGGAAATTCTTTTTTACTGTCTTCAACACTGCCACGAACAAATGGGCCTGTACCAAACACTGCATCATCAGTATTAATAATTGTTGTAGTTTGATAACTGCTATGTGGGAATTTAGCCAGTTTTACGGCTTCAATAAACGGCGCATTCATCTCCTTAGCTTTGCTACGTCCTGCTATATGCTGAACAGTACGTACTTTTCCACTGAGCAGACCACTATTCCAATTTTGGTAGCTAAACTTATCTTTGGTTGTGTCATAAAGTAGCTCACCTTTGTCATTGATTGTGACAGCGGGAAGTACTGTATTTTCAGTGATGTTATGTGCAAATGCCCATGTGGATGTGCTGAGTAAAAGAGCAGCTAAGGTTATTTTGTGCATAGCCATGATCCTATTATTGAAATCGACGTTAGATTCTATTTAAGCATAGAAGCTAATGAAGAATAATACCTCATCATTGATACATTTATTTAACATTGAGTGGGTAAAATAACGCGCAGGCTATCTTTATTTATATTCTTTACTGTCAATAAATGTAAAAACAGATAAGAAAATTAAATAAGTTGAACCTAGTACTTATAATTAGGTCTTTAAATTTGATATACAAAGATAAGTCTTTATGACTTATTAAACTCAACAACGAGCATGGGAGAATAACTGAAAGATGAAAATCTTCAATCGCTATAACCCTGAAAAAATTGCTCTCTACGTTAAGACATTATTTCGTGGACGGTTTTACATCAAAGGAATGGGTGCATTTGAATTCGATTACGGTAAAATTTTATTACCTAAAATAAGAGATAAGCTACATTTTAATGTCATGAGTGAAGTGAACCAGCAGGTCGTTTTACTAAAAGCAGAAATGGGCTAACTTTTATCTGATAGATAACTGAGTCTTTCTCGTGAATATCTTCGATAAGACTCAGTTATTAATTTCGACTTGTTACTTGTTAGCTTACCGTTTTATTCTCATTTGTCTTGATATCGACTTCTGTTGTTGTCTGTATAACAGGAACATGTTCTTGTAAAATAGGCTTAACAGGTGGAATATCATCAACTTTTGTCACAAGTAATTGATCTATTTTGTAATTATCAATATCGACAACTTCAAATTTGTATCCTGAAAACTTTACATAATCAGTGCGTTTGGGAATTTTACGTAAGCGATACATCATAAAACCTGCGATGGTTTCATAGTTACTTGAATCTGGGAAATCGTCGATATCAAGTGCACGCATTACATCATCAATTGGTGTACCACCTTCAACTAACCATGAGTGCTCATCACGACTCACAATTTGCTCTTCTTGCCCCGGTCCAATTAAATCGCCCATTAAAGTTGTCATCACATCATTTAGTGTAATAACACCCATCACCATCGCGTATTCATTAAGGATGATGGCAAAGTCTTCACCGGATGTTTTAAAGCTTTCCAACATATCTGAAAGCGTTAGTGTATCAGGAATAATCAAAGCTTTACGGATATGAACACCTTCATTGAGATTTAAGCTTTGCCCGTTAATAACGCGATTAAGTAACTCTTTAGAATCAACATAACCAATAATATGGTCGATATCACCTTCACAAACGAGAAACTTAGAGTGAGGTTGAGTGGCAATTTTTTCTTTGATGTCGCTTTCAGTTTCTTCACGATCAAAATAGACCACATCTTCTCGAGGAGTCATTGCTGATGGTACGGTACGTGACTCTAATTCAAAAACATTCTCTATCAGTTCATGCTCTTGTTTACGTAAAACCCCAGCAACAGCGCCAGCTTCTACGATGGCAAAAATATCATCAGAAGTAATATCTTCATTTCTTACCATTGGGATTTTAAATAATTTGAAGATGAGATCTGCCATACCATTAAATAACCAAACCAGAGGGCGGAAAAAGGCAAGGCAGAAACGCATTGGGTTCACAATTCTTAATGCGATAGCTTCAGGTTTTATCATACCAATGCGTTTTGGCGTTAAGTCAGCCAATAAAATAAACATGGATGTGACAATAATAAAAGAGCAAATAGATCCAAGCTGTTGCGCTAATGGCTCTTCAAAAAATTGTAGGTAAAAGCTTTTTAACGAAGGAGAGAATGCAGATTCACCGACAATACCCGCTAAGATAGCGACGGCATTTAGTCCAATTTGCACAACGGTAAAAAACATACCTGGCATTTCTTGCATTTTTAATACACGCGCAGCGTTAATATTGCCCTCATCAACAAGTTGTTTGAGTTTAATTCGACGAGAAGCTGCAAGAGAGATTTCAGACAGCGAAAAAAAGGCGCTGATAGCACAAAGCAAAAGCACAATGAGTAAACTATTAAGCATATAAGGCTCACACCACCCCAAGTATTTAATCCAAAGGGCAATACTAGAGTGTTAAAAATAGAAGATAAATCAATATATTGTGATGGAATTATTCACAAAGATAGACAAGAGGGCGTAATTATATCATCGCCCTGCTATTTTCTGCTAGTTTTACTTTTCAGGAGGATAGCAGATACCTATCCCGCCTAATCCACAATAACCTTGTGGGTTTTTATATAAATATTGCTGGTGGTAATCTTCAGCAAAATAAAAAGGGCCCACGGGCTGAATTTCGGTGGTGATTGTTTCAGTTGCGCCTTGAGTATTCATCGCTTGTTGATAACGTTTTTTAGACTCAATAGCTTGCTCATATTGCTCTTCATTAACAGTGTAAATGGCAGAACGGTATTGGCTGCCAATATCATTACCTTGGCGCATACCTTGTGATGGATTGTGATTTTCCCAAAAAAGAGCCAAAAGTTGTGAATAGCTAATCACTGAGGGATCAAAAACAACTCTCACCACTTCACTATGGCCTGTTAAACCTTGGCAAACTTGTTGGTAAGTTGGGTTTTCTGTTACACCACCGCTATAACCTGCACTTGTTGAGTAAACGCCTTGTTGTTGCCAAAACAGACGTTCAACCCCCCAAAAACAGCCCATCGCAAAATAAGCAATGTCCATATTAGCTGGAATATCATTAATAGAATGCCCATTTACAGCATGATTAGCAGATATTTCTAATGGTGTCGAAGTACCCCTTAAGGCATTCTCTGGTTGGTAAGCTTTATGTTGCAAGGTAGACTCCAATTTTTATATTTGTAAACGCTTTACTATGGTAAAGGCTTAATATTGTTATAAACTAAATCTACAATAAAGCTTAAAACAGTTTGTCGTCAATTTATCACATGGATTAAATAATATTGAGGAGAAAACGTGCCGAGATACTCCGTTATCTACGTTCTCTGTCTGTCTTTTATCGCGCCTGTTGCCTATGGGGCAAATTTGCGTTTAAAAGTAGAAGGTTTAGAAGGGCAGCTCGAAAAAAATGCGCGAGTCCAGCTATCAAACATTACAACAGAAGAAGTTGCACCTGACGGGCGTTTTCGTGCGCGTGTTGAAAAGGCAATTCAAGAAGGACTTCGCCCTTTAGGTTATTATCAGCCCAAAGTGACATTTTCTTATGAAGAAAATACACCGCCTGCACGATCTGTATTAACCGCTAAAGTTGAACCGGGTATTCCGATTTTACTGAAAGGCGTTGATGTGGTTCTTGAAGGTGGCGCTAAAACAGATAGCCAATACGCAAAAGTCATTAAAGAAAATACACCTCCTCTTGATAGTGTTTTAAACCATGCAGATTATGAGAAACTCAAAGGATCATTAACAGGGCTTGCCATTCGCCGTGGTTATTTTGATGCAGAAATGCAAAAAAGCCAGTTGGGTGTCTCTTTAGATAATCATGCTTCATATTGGGATTTTGTTTTCGATAGTGGAGAACGCTATCGTTTTGGAAAAGTGAATTACACAGGCTCTCAAATCCGTGAAGACTATCTACAAAATATTGTTCCTTTTAAAGAGGGGCAATATTACGCCTCAGAAGATCTGGCTGAATTTAATCGCCGTTTAGCAGCAACAGGGTGGTTTAACTCTGCGGTTGTGACACCTGATATTGCTAAAGCACGCGCTGATGGCTCTCACTTGTTGCCGATGAGTGCAGTAGTAACACCTCGCTCTCGCAACTATGTTGAGCTTGGTGGGGGGTATGCTACCGATGTTGGCCCTCGCCTTAATATGCAGTGGGATAAGCCTTGGATGAACTCACGAGGTCATAGCTTAACCTCTAATATCAGTGTTTCTCAGCCTGAACAGTCTATTGGTGCCAATTATAAAATTCCACTTAAGGTCAATCCATTAGAGCAATACTATGGTGTTCAGGGCGGTTTTAAACGTACCGATCTGAATGACACCCGTTCTGATACCACAACGCTAAATGTGTCTCGTAACTGGGATATGTCAACAGGTTGGCAATACAGTGTGAATACACGTTGGAGCCTCAGCCACTTTACCCAAGGTGAAGTTACGAATACCACTATGTTGCTTTATCCGGGTGTTACAGCAAGTCGAGTTCGTCAACGAGGCGGTATGATGCCTTCTTGGGGGGATAGCCAACGTTATACATTAGATTATTCCAATAAAATATGGGGCTCTGATGTCGAGTTTGCTGCATTTCAAGCGCAACACGTTTGGATACGTACACCATGGGATGGACACCGTTTTGTGGTAAGAGGTAACTTTGGTTGGATTGAAACCAACGCGTTTGAGCAAGTACCGCCTGAATTACGTTTCTTTGCTGGTGGTGATAGAAGTGTTCGTGGTTTTAAATATCAAAGTATTTCACCAGAAGATAATAAAGGTAATTTAACGGGGGCATCAAGAATGCTAGTAGGATCGTTAGAATATCAATATAACATCACGGGTAACTGGTGGAGTGCTGTCTTTATTGATAGTGGTGAAGCGGTTAATGATTTTACGCGCAGTGATTTTAAAACAGGTGCGGGTGCAGGTGTTCGTTGGGCATCACCAGTTGGTCCAATTAAATTTGATTTAGCTTTACCTGTGAGTGACGTTGATAAACGTAGACTCCAGTTTTATATCGGGTTAGGAGCAGAGTTATGATAAAAAAGTGGTTGAAATGGATTGCGCTAACACTCCTTATCATTATTTTGCTTACATTCGGTGCTGTCGCTTGGATTTTGGGAACACAATCGGGATTGCATTTTGCTATTAATAGCGCAGCTCGTTGGGTTCCTGGCTTAGTTATCAAAGATGTTAGTGGTGGCTGGCAAGATCTGCGTTTAACGGGTGTTGAATATCAAATGCCCGGAGTTGACGTGAACGTGGGTGAATTATCATTAGGATTACGTTTAGCGTGCTTGACGGATAAACAAGTTTGCGTCGATACATTAGGTACACGAGATGTTGTTGTTAATGTTGATACTAGCGCTTTCCCTCCTTCTGAAGAAACACCTCCATCAGAGCCTCTAACAGAGCTTAATGCGCCATTACCTATCTATTTAAATTCACTCTCATTAGAAAATACGCATGTAAAAATTGACGATATGGCAATCTCGTTAGGCGAATTTAAAACGGGTGCGCAGTGGGAAGGTCGCCAAGTTACATTAAATCCAACAATTATTAATGATTTGCTGGTGGCATTACCAAAGACACCAGAAGAAGGGAGTGTTGAAGCAACGGCTCAAGATGTAAAAGAAATTGCAACTGCAAAACCTCAAACTGAGCCCACAACACAAGAAGAAAAAGAACAGGCATTAGCCGAGACAATTAAAGCGATTTTTGCTAAACCATTATTAGCCGAATTACCTGAAATTATTATTCCCGTTGATATTAATATTGAAGGAATTGAAGGTAAGCAATTACAGGTCAGTGGTGATACACCTGTTACGATTAACCAATTATTGTTTGAAGCAAAGACTCAAGGTAAGCAGGTTAATCTCACTAAATTAAATATTGATACACCAGAAGGTGAAGTGAGTTTAAATGGGGGAATTACCCTAGATAAACAGTGGCCTGTTAATTTAGATGTGAATGCGACTGTCCGTGATGTCGCAGGGCTTGAAGATTTTAAAGATCAAAGAGCGACGCTTTCTTTGCAAGGAGCATTACTGGAAGAGCTTAAATTAGCACTTTCTTTAACAGGAACAGTTACAGCAACTTTGGATGCTCAAGCTGAACTGGCAAAACCACACCTTCCTTTAAAACTGACTCTTGAAAGCCAAAAAGTTCGTTGGCCATTAACAGGCGATATACAGTATCAACTTAACGATACTCGATTACGCTTAAATGGTCAGACAGATAACTATGATCTCTCATTACGCTCTGATATTGAAGGTCAGGAGATCCCGCCAGCCAAATTAATGCTGGATGCAAAAGGGAATGAAGAGAAAATAGAGCTGACGCGTTTACGTTTAGCTGCCTTACAAGGTCATGCTGATATCACGGGTGTTGCTGATTGGAGTAAGGCAATTAGCTGGAATGCATTGCTCACTATTTCAGGAATTAATACGGCAAAACAGTACCCTGATATGCCGGCAAAATTAGATGGACGCATTGCCACAACAGGTAGTTTATATGGCGGAAGTTGGCAATTACGTGTTCCTGAAATCACCTTAGATGGAAATATCAAAAATAATCTTATCAAAGCGAGAGGTAATGCTTACGGTAATGATTCTGGCCAATGGAATATTCCTCAGTTAAAACTGATCTTGGGGAAAAATAACCTCGATATTGAAGGGCATTTAGGTGATAAATGGGCATTAGATGCCAATATTAATGCACCGGGATTAAATGGTTTAGTACCTGGATTAGCGGGTGTTATTAAAGGCAAAGTTAATATTCGTGGTGATATTAATACACCTAAGATTATTGCTGATATCAATGCTCATGGCATTAAATGGCAAGATCAAATCGGTGTTGAATCCATCCTTATTAAAGGCGATGTTCAAGCGGATAAAGAAATTGGTGGCAAACTCGCTATTACTGCTCGTCAGTTAAAACAAGCTGATTTAGTTATTCGTAATTTAACGTTGGATGCTGCTGGTACAGAAAAACAGCATAAATTGACGCTAAAAATGGATGGTGAGCCTGTTTCTGGTGGACTGACATTAGCGGGTTCATTCGATAAAGAGAAACAGCAATGGAAAGGAATGCTTAATAATACGGCATTTGATACCCCAGTGGGTGAATGGCGTTTAAATAAAGCCATGGCGTTGAATTTGTTGGCAGAAAAGCAAGAAGTCACCATTGGCTCTCACTGTTGGGTAAACCCAAATGCACAAGTTTGTGTTCCTAAAGCGATAACTGTGGGTGAAAGCGGATCTGCGGCAATTACATTGACGCGTTTTGATCTCGCTATGATCAAACCTTTCTTACCACCAGAGACTTCTGTTCGAGGTGTATTTACTGGCGATGCCACAGCAATATGGAACTCAAAAGGCGAATTACCGAAAGCATCGGTAAATCTAAAAGGGCAAGGTGTTGCAGTAAAACAGAATATCGAAGGTACTATTTTACCGATTGATTTTGATGCTATTACCTTAAATGCAGGCGTTAACAACGGTAAAGCGACATTACAATGGCTGATTAGTATTGCGGGTAATGGTGATATTAAAGGGAATGTGCATGTTGCGGATCTTGAGAAGAAACGCCAATTATCAGGTACGGTGGATATTGATAATCTGACATTAGATTTAATCAAACCATTCTTAGGTAAAGGTGAAATAGCTGAAGGTCGTGTTGGTGCGCAATTACGTTTAGGCGGAAATGCACAATCGCCACTGCTATTTGGTCAATTTGGTATCAATCAATTAAAAGTAGTTGGGCACTGGATCCCGTTTGATATTACGAAAGGGAATGTTGATGTTCAATTCAATGGTGCGACGTCCGATTTAAGCGGTAGAATCGAAACTCCAGAAGGTTACTTAAATCTTACTGGTAATGCCGATTGGCGTAAGTTAGATGAATGGCGCGCAGTGGTGGCCGCTAATGGTAATAAACTAAGGGTGTCATTACCGCCAATGGTGCGTATTGATGTTAATCCTGCTCTCGTCTTTGAGGCAGGTCCTCATTTACTGAAATTAGATGGCCGTATTGATATCCCTTGGGCTCGTATTGTGGTTCAAGAGTTGCCGGAGTCGGCGGTATCGGCATCTTCAGATGAAGTGATGCTGGATAAAAACTTACAGCCTATAGCGCCAAAAGAGACATCGATTCCAATTCAAAGCAATTTAGCGATTAATATTGGTGATGATGTGACACTGGACGCATTTGGTCTTAAAGCCAGATTGACGGGAGCACTTAAAGTAAATCAGAATAAACAAGGACTAGGTTTAAATGGGCAAGTTGATATTCCACGTGGGCAATTCAAAGCTTATGGGCAAGATCTACAAGTCCGTAAGGGACAAATCTTGTTCTCAGGGCCAGTTGATCAACCTTACTTAAATATTGAAGCTATTCGTAATCCTGAAAATACGGCAAATAATGTGATTGCTGGCGTCAGGGTGACTGGGCTTGCAGATAAACCTAAAGTTGAAATTTTCTCTGAACCCGCTTTTACACAGCAAGAAGCGTTATCCTACTTGCTAAGAGGTGAAGGGTTAGATAAAAGTGGTGATGCGGATTCATCACAAATGACGGCAATGCTGATAGGATTAGGCGTTGGTCAAAGTGGTCAGCTTGTAGGACGTATTGGTGAAACCTTTGGTGTTTCTGATTTAGCGCTTGATACACAAGGTGTGGGGGATAACTCACAAGTTGTGGTCAGCGGTAAGATCACAAACGATCTACAAGTGAAGTATGGAGTGGGTATATTTGATTCGCTAGCGACGTTAACCTTACGTTATCGCTTGATGCCCAGGTTGTATTTACAAGCAGTGTCTGGTATGAATCAGGCAATAGATCTGCTTTATCAATTTGAGTTTTAAATTATATGCGAATTATTGTTTATGGTAGTTTACGGCAAAACCAAGGTAACCATCACTGGATGACCTATGCACAGCTTTTAGGTGAGCATAAGTTAGAGGGATATAAACTCTATGATTTAGGGTTTTATCCTGCGGTTATTGAAGGTGAAGGGGAGATAGAGTGCGAAGTCTATCGGATAACGCCTTCTATCTTGACAGAGCTTGATGAATTGAAAAAGAACGATCAGGATTACAAGCGCCAACTGATTTCAACGCCTTATGGCAGTGCTTGGATCTACCTTTATCAAAAGCCTGTTGATGGTTTACGTGAAATAAAATGCGGTGACTGGCTAAAACGTCACGAAGAAGAGTAATCGGTTAAATTTACCTCTTACTGAAAGATGTCTGAAAACGGCTTGATAGTGATATCGAGCCGTTTTTATATGAGAAATAACTAAATGCTTATTTTTCAAAAATATAGGAGAGGCGTGCTTCTTTATATAGATTAAGTCGCATTCGTCTCGCTTTATCTATTTCATTTTCAGCCAATAATGGTCTAATTTTTTTCTGATAAACTTGAATACTCGTTTCACCTGTATGGTGTTGATATCCCACTTCATGGCTACGCCATTTTTTATTAATAATTACTTCTTGAATATAAAAAGGATCTGAATTGTTTCGGATTTCATTGTCTAATTTGATCCGTAATTCTTTTTTTATTTGTTGATAATCAGGATGGTGACTGAGGTTTTGGGTTTCACCTCGATCATTAACCATATCGTAGAGTTCTTCTTCTTCATCTTCTTTGTAAATAATATATTTAAAGTTTTCTGTTCTTAACATTCTAGCTGGTTGGACATCGACATTTCGGTCAGTATTCCAGTGGCAAATGACACTATTTCTCCATTCTTTCACTGTCTTTCCGGTTAATAACGGGTACAGAGAGCGACCATAAATATTTTTAGGGTAATCAATTCCGATATAATCACAGAGAGTGGGTAATAAATCACAAAGGGATATTAATTCATGTTTTAAAGCGCCAGATTGAATACCCGGCCCTGAAAATGCAAAAGGCACATTTGTCGATTCTTCATAAAACCAATTCATTTTAGCGACTAATCGGTGTGCTCCCATTGCATCACCATGGTCAGAGAAGAAGACAATAAGCGTATCTTCCCAATACCCACTCTTTTTTAATGCATTGATAACTTGTCCTATATAACTATCTACCAATTCAGTAAAATAGTAATAGGCTTTGAGATATTGCTGGAAATTTCTCTCATTCCATTTCCCTGATTGCATAACTCTGTTATGTGTACAGCAAGCGTATTGAATAGCTTTAGGTCTATTTTTAAGGTCATCAGCAGTGTCAAAATTATCAAGTAAAGGTGGCAATTGTCCGATATTTTCGATGTCACCATGCTCACCCGCAAAATTTCCTGTCCATCCATTTATATTGTGTGGATTATTAAATTCAACGGCTAATAAAAATGGCTTTTTTTCCTCTCTTTTGGGGAGTAAATTGATATATTTCAGGCTTTCTTCTAAACAATACACATCTTCTTTCGTATCATAATCAACAGGAAAGGCGGGGTGAGCATTAAATTCTTTTTCTATTTGAGGCGCACAATCAAATCCTTCTAATGAGCCATAATCATGCTGTTTTCCAAAATGTTTACACTCATATCCCACTTGTGAAAACAACGTTCCTAATGTGGGCATTGTTTCTGGTATGTTTGGACTGTCATTGGAAATAATGCCTGTCTGGTGTGGTAATTTTCCAGTCCAAAAACAAGCCCTTGAAGGAGCACATAAGGGATAAGCACAATACGCATTATGGAAACTTGTTCCCGTATTTAAAATCGAGTCGATAACGGGAGTTTTTACCTCTTTGTTGCCATAAGCAGAGATACCTCGCTTTGCTAATTGGTCTGCGGTAATAATTAAAATATTCTTAGGGTTTCTAGGTGTATTTAATGGGGTTATATACTCTTTTGTTGATGAGGATAATGCAGATAGTGGTGAAACCAGTGATAATCCTGTCGCACCCACGGCTGCACCCTTTAACAAATCTCGACGTGTTATAGACATTTTAACCTCTCTTATTCATTAGATATGGCAGTAACATAGATTAAAAAATCTTCAGTTTCTTTTGGGTTGATCACACGAAGTTAATCGAAGATGCTTTCGAAAGCATTCGAAAGTTAATATTTGTGATTTAAAGAGGGTAATTTATCTATGATGAACAAAAGAGAACATAAGAAGTAAGAACAAGTAGGGAAGAAAGTGGATTTTAATTCATTAAATTTTAAGGCACACTTTTTAACTTAAAATAGGGGGTTAAAAGATGAAGAAATAAAAGGCAAATAAACCTAATACTAGGGTGTTATTTGCCTTGTAATATCTTGATTTACTCAAGGATTATTTTTTAGCGCGTTCGAAAGAAGACAGGATTTCAGCTTTAGCTGATTCTACGCCTTCCCAACCGTCAACTTTAACCCATTTGCCCGTTTCTAAATCTTTGTAGTGTTCAAAGAAATGTTTGATCTGTGCTTTTAACAGTTCTGGCAGATCGTTCACATCTTTAATGTGATCATATTCTTTGCTCAGTTTAGTGTGTGGAACTGCAACGAGTTTCGCATCTTCACCTGATTCGTCAGTCATTTTCAGTACGCCAACAGGACGGCAACGAATAACTGAACCTGGTTGTAATGGGTATGGAGTTGGAACCAGAACGTCTACTGGGTCACCATCTAAAGATAACGTGTTGTTGATGTAACCGTAGTTGCATGGGTAGAACATTGCAGTTGACATAAAACGGTCAACAAACAGTGCGCCACTTTCTTTATCAACTTCGTATTTGATAGGATCAGCATTTGCTGGGATTTCAATAACAACATAGATATCTTCTGGTAGTTCTTTACCAGCAGGAACATGATTCAGGCTCATAAAAAATTTCCTATAAAAAAATTAATTTTACGTGGCCTGTAGTATAGCGAAAAGTTTTTAACAATACCCGTTTTTTGCCGAACATGTTGCGTTCTGACGTAAAAATAAGCAGCAAATAAAAGAAAGTACTATTTTCAAAGATGAAAAAACCGGACGAATAAGAAGTCCGGTTTATCTATGTCAGTGCTAAACGAATGGATTATTCTTCGTCTGGATATTGCGCCATAAAGCTTTCAGCTTGTTCAACCATCGATTTAGTACCTACGAAGAAAGGCATACGTTGGTGAAGTTCTTTTGGTTCGATATCTAGAATACGCTCTTTACCGTTACTTGCTTTACCGCCAGCTTGTTCGGCTAAGAACGCCATTGGATTGCATTCATAGAGTAAACGTAATTTACCAGTAGGGTGGCTTGCAGTACTTGGATAAATATAAATCCCCCCCTTCAGTAAGTTGCGGTGAAAATCAGCCACTAAAGAACCAATATAACGTGTGGTATAAGGGCGATTTGTTGCTGCGTCTTGTTCTTGGCAATACTTAATGTATTTTTTTACACCTAATGGGAATTTGATGTAGTTACCTTCATTGATTGAGTACATATTTCCTGTTGGTGGGAAATGTACGCTTTCATGAGATAAACAGAATACACCTAAAGATGGATCGTAAGTAAAGGCATGAACACCACAACCTGTCGTATAAACTAACATGGTTGATGAGCCATAAACGACATAGCCCGCTGCGACTTGACGATGACCTGGTTGTAAGAAGTCATCTAAAGTGACAGATTGACCAATTGGTGTAATACGGTGGTAAATAGAGAAAATTGTTCCGACGGAAACGTTTACATCAATATTCGACGAACCGTCTAAAGGATCCATTAGTACAACATACTTAGCATTTTCAGCACGATCACCTTCAAAGATAACAATATCATCTTCTTCTTCTGATCCGATACCCGCAACTTCACCACGCGCTTTTAATGCAGCTTTTAGTTTCTCATTCGCGTAAAGATCCAGTTTCATCTGGGCTTCACCTTGAACATTAGAAACACCGTTAGTACCAAGAATATCGACTAACCCTGCTTTGTTAATATCACGGTGGATAATTTTAGCCCCAAGCTTAATTGCTGAAAGTAGTGCAGTAAGTTCACCAGTTGCATGGGGAAAATCTTGTTGTTTCTCGACGATAAATTCGCCTAATGTTTTCATGACGCAGGTCCTGAATGTGAGTGGGTAAAGTAAAAAAGGAGAAAAATCTCCTTGGTGGTGGCAAGTTTAGCCAAAGAATCGGATGATTCAAAGGTTAATCCGTTTCTTATCTGCTTTTTGATCGTTAGAATAGTGACCAACTTCATGCTATTGGACAGAAATTCATGCACATTCATATTCTTGGTATTTGTGGCACCTTTATGGGAAGTCTTGCCATTCTCGCTAGAGCAAAGGGACATAAAGTCACCGGCTCAGACGCTAATGTCTATCCACCCATGAGTACTTTATTAGAAAATCAGGGAATTGAACTGATTGAGGGATATGACCCAAAACAATTAGAACCTGCCCCTGACATGGTGATTATTGGTAATGCGATGACACGAGGAAATCCTTGTGTTGAAGCTGTACTTGAAAAAGGTTTGCCTTATACCTCTGGCCCTCAGTGGTTACATGATTATATTTTACCTGAACGCTGGGTGTTAGCCGTTGCCGGAACTCATGGCAAGACAACAACAGCGGGTATGCTGGCTTGGGTTTTAGAAGACTGTGGTTATAAACCGGGATTTTTAATTGGTGGTGTACCAGGTAACTTCCAAGTATCTGCACAGTTAGGTGAAAGCCCTTTCTTTGTGATTGAAGCAGATGAATATGACAGTGCTTTTTTTGATAAACGCTCTAAATTTGTTCATTACTCTCCACGCACATTGATTTTAAATAATCTTGAATTCGATCACGCTGATATTTTTGATGATTTAGCGGCAATTCAAAAACAATTTCATCATTTAGTTCGTATCGTCCCGGGTACTGGAAAAATCATCATGCCTGATAACGATATGAATTTAAAACAGACCATTGGAATGGGATGTTGGAGTGAACAAGAATTCACAGGTGAAACTGGAGATTGGCAAGCTAAAAAACTCAGTAATGACAGTAGTCATTTTGAGGTATTCCACAAAGGTGAGCGAGTCGGAGAGGTGTGTTGGGGACTTTCTGGTGAACACAACATGCAAAATGGCTTAATGGCGATTGTTGCAGCGCACCACGTTGGTGTTTTACCTGCGGATGCTTGTGAAGCATTAGATAAGTTTATTAATGCGCGTCGTCGCTTAGAGCTACGTGGTGAAGTTAACCAAGTCTGTGTTTATGATGACTTTGCACATCATCCCACAGCGATTTTGGCAACGCTTGAAGCGTTACGCAGTAAAGTCGGTGGAACAGCTCGTATTATTGCAGTGTTAGAGCCTCGCTCAAATACCATGAAAATGGGAATTAGCAAGGATGATATCGCACCTGCATTAGGTCGTGCTGATGAAGTCTTTTTATTCCAGCCACCTAATATTCAATGGCTAGTAAGTGATATTGCAGAGCACTGTGTGCAACCGGCTCGCTGGAGTACAGATTTGGATACATTAGTCGATATGATTGCGAAAGAAGCTCAAGCGGGCGATCATATTTTGATTATGAGCAATGGTGGTTTTGGTGGTATTCATGAAAAACTACTCGCAAAATTAGCACAGCCTAAAGATTCTGATAGTCAGTATTAAAAATAAATAAGCCACTGAAAATTCAGTGGCTTATTTTTTGAAGCTATAGAAAGGCTAATTATAATTCTTGATCAAAAAGATTCAGAATAGCGTCTCGTAATTCTTCTGTAGAAAATCCCGGTGCCGGTGTTGAAAAAATAGTGTCATCACCCGCGATACTACCAAGGATACCTTCTGCTTTGCCTAATGAGTCTAATAAACGTGCAATAAGTTGTGCTGCGCCTGGACTCGTTCTTATCACCACAACAGAATGGTTATGGTCGATATCGAGTACCAGATTTTTTAATGGGCTGCTTGCTGTTGGTACGCCAAGCTCAGTAGGAAGGCAATAGACCATTTCCATTTTGGCGTTACGGGTTCTTACTGCACCAAATTTTGTTAGCATACGAGAGATTTTGGACTGATTAATATTATCAAATCCAGCCTCTTGTAATGCAGTCACAATCTCGCCTTGTGAACTGAATTTTTCTTCTTTCAGCAGGGCTTTAAACGCTTTAACCAAGTCTTCTTGCTTAGAAGGAACGCGCATAGTTCACCTTTAGTGAGTTATCAATAACCTGTGTATTATGCAGAGAAGTGAATTTTTATGCAACATAAGACGAAGAAAGACGAGTGATAGCCTCCTCAAAATTGTAAAGTAGAATGTACTGCAAAAAAATTTATTTACAGTGCAGGAATGTGATAATTTAAAGAAAGTAAAATATTTGTTAAATAAATGATAAGCTTAAATGGTTATCACAAGGATGATGGTGTACTTAACACTTTGCCATATTTATTGAAATTATTTATCAAAAGAGTGCCCACTATCTCATTAACAGATAAGCAATTTGTTTAGAATAACCAAAGTATTATTTTTCACTGAAAATGCCTTATTATGCAATGTTGCTGTTAAATAATTGTTTTTTAAAAGGTGAATTGCGTAATAGTGAGTATCTCGAAGGCGTTCCACTATCTCGTAAACTAAGGAGTATCAGAATGAAAGTAGCAGTTCTCGGTGCAGCAGGTGGTATTGGTCAGGCACTGGCACTTCTTCTTAAAAATCAGCTTCCAGCTGGTAGTGAACTCTCTTTATATGATATCGCTCCCGTCACACCGGGTGTCGCAGCCGACTTAAGCCATATCCCGACTCAAGTTACTGTAAAAGGTTTTGCGGGTGAAGATCCTTCTCCTGCGCTAAAAGGCGCTGATGTTGTTCTGATTTCTGCGGGCGTTGCTCGTAAACCAGGCATGGATCGTTCAGATCTTTTCAATGTTAACGCAGGTATTGTGCGTAACTTAATTGAAAAGGTTGCACAAAATTGCCCGAAAGCACTTATCGGTATCATTACTAACCCAGTGAATACAACTGTTGCTATTGCAGCAGAAGTGCTTAAGAAAGCAGGCGTTTACGATAAAAAACGTCTTTTCGGTATCACCACTCTCGATATTATTCGCGCCAATACCTTTGTTGCTGAGCTAAAAGGTAAAGATCCACAAAAAATCAACGTTCCTGTGATTGGTGGACACTCTGGTGTGACTATTCTTCCTCTATTATCTCAAGTTGATGGCGTTTCATTTACTGATGACGAAGTTGCAGCACTGACTAAACGTATTCAAAACGCAGGTACTGAGGTTGTTGAAGCAAAAGCGGGTGGCGGATCAGCAACATTATCTATGGGTCAAGCAGCCGCTCGTTTTGGTCTTTCATTAATTCGCGCTTTAAATGGCGAGAAAAATGTTATTGAATGCACTTATACAGAAGGCGACGGAGAATATGCCCGTTTCTTTGCACAACCTATTCTTTTAGGTAAAAACGGTGTAGAGGAATATTTATCTATTGGTAAATTAAGTGATTTTGAAAAGCAATCTCTTAATGGCATGTTAGATGTATTGAAAAAAGATATAATTCTTGGTGAAGAATTTATTAATAAATAAAGAAATACTTTTTTTGCTATAAAAATAATGCAAATTTAAATAAAAACCGCTGATACTATATCAGCGGTTTTTTTTATTATGGGCTTTAGCCAGTTTAAGTCGCGTCAGCGTCTTAAATATAAAACCACCCGCTATGCGGGTGGGTATTAAAGGTTATACCAAGAAAAACACCTTTCCGTTACGATATAGATGTTCAAGCTAATATTCGTAACTTAAATAAGGAAAGGTGTTTATGGGCATTAAAGCACAAAGCTCAGCACATACAAAGTGGCTGTGTAAATACCATATCGTCTTTTCGCCGAAATATAGACGGAAAGTGATTTTTAATAAAATTCGTTCAAGTATAGGTGAAATCCTTCGAGACCTTTGTAAATATAAAGGTGTGGAAATAATCGAAGGGCATCTTATGCCAGATCATGTTCATATGTTAGTGAGTATTCCACCGAAGATATGCGTATCAAGTTTCATGGGATATTTGAAAGGTAAAAGTTCGTTGATGATCTTTGATAGACATGCCAATCTCAAATATAAATTTGGCAACAGAAAGTTTTGGGCGGAAGGGTTCTATGTCACAACAGTTGGACTCAATGAAGCCACAATTCAAAAGTATATCAGAGAGCAAGAAAAGTCGGATTTAATCTCGGATAAATTGAGCAGTAAAGAATATGAAAACCCCTTCAAGGGGTAAGCCAAAGTAGCAAAGACACTTAGCTTGAACGAAGAGAAAGCAGCGTCATTTAGGCGCAGTCGGTAACAAGCCCTTATAGGGCAAGAGCAAACCACCCGTTTTACGGGTGGTTATGATTAATTATAATGTCTGTAATTATTAGTTAATTATTAGTTTTGGTACGAATCTTTCGTTCAAGTAATTCTCCTGTTTCAGGATGAAAATAACGGCTAGGCCAAATTTCACTAGGAGCTACACCAAGATAATCAGCAATGATTTTCTCTCCTTTCGGCCAAGGGCGCGACAGCGCATTAGCGAGTGTAGAAGAGCTTAAGCCTGCTTGGCGCGAGATAGCAGCAAGTGTTGTTCCTCGTTTTCTAAGTGCGGCAATAATATCGGCAGGATGCCAATCAGATTTCCTTGAAATCATTTTTAATCCTTTTTCTATAAAATTGATTGCTGTGTTAGTGGTATAAATAACAGTTTATTAGAAATATCCTAAAGCATTTAAACTGATTATTTAGAAAATAAAATAACATTATTTTTCTAAAAAGATTTCTGATTTTTTTCTTAATAATTTCTTTTTTGAAGTTGATAACAATTTTAGAGAAACATAATGAAAAAAGAGTGGTATACGGCAAAGGAATTGACGGGTATAGGTGGATTACCTAAATCACCACAAGGTGTAAATTCGAAAGCAAGACGAGAGTCTTGGCAAAAACAAAATGTAAAAAATAAGCAAGGTAATGGTGTTGAGTATCATTATTCTTGTTTACCAGAAAAAACTTTAATTGCTCTAGAACTTTATGAGCCATTAGCACATTACAAACTAAATAAAAAAGAGGAGCCACTCGTTATCTGGGTGAAAGCATTCCAACAACTAAATGATGGTGAACAAAAAACATTAACAGAGCTGATATTGCGGGATAGTATTAGAAGTTTTTTAGAAAAAGTCGTCAATGATTAAGCGATTTTAAAGAATCTATTATTGCGTTATCCGCAACAGATATCTATCTGACTAACCTCTTAGTTGAATGTGAGATGAGATCATGAAAAAAGAATGGTATACAGCGAAAGAATTAGTGGGGCTTGCGGGATTACCGAACTCACCGCAGGGAGTTAACTTGATGGCGCGTCGTGAAGGATGGGAAAACCGTCGTAAACGTGGCGTGCAGGGAAAAGCTGTCGAGTATTCCGTAAAAAGTCTACCTGATGAGGTGATTAGTGTGCTTGCTGCACATGAACCTCCGGCTGAGTATTTATCAAAACGTCAGGATGCCTTTTTGATTTGGGTTGAAGCTTATTATCAACTGACAAAATCGGAACGAGAAAAAATTGTGAAATTCGTGCTACGTGAAGGGCTGGCAAAGCTCATTAGCTATATTGATGCGGATAATCAGGATGCTATCGAACGAGAAAACGAAGAAGTGCTCAATAAATTAAAAAGCCCACCAGAATCGACGTAGTCGCTCTAGCGGGCTTCTTTACATAACTACGAGGGTTTATACATCAAAGTTATGATTGACGTTGTACAGCGACGTGAGCAAGCCCAATAAGCGCATCTTTATACGGTGAGTCAGGTATAATTGATAAAGCTTCAATCGCTTTGTCTGCTTCTTCTTCTGCTTTTTGACGGGTATATTCCAAAGAGCCACACTGTTTCATAGTATTTAAAACAGTATCTAATAAATGGCGGCCATTACCTTGTTCAATGGCTTGGCGAATTAATTGGGATTCTTCTTCATTGCCATTATGCATAGCATGAAGTAGTGGCAACGTTGGTTTACCTTCATCAAGATCATCACCAGTGTTTTTACCCAACTGGTTGTTATCTGCATCATAATCAAGCAAATCGTCAATGAGCTGGAAAGCAGTCCCAAGATAACGACCATAATCTTGGAATGCTTTTTCTTGCTCAGGCGTTGCACCAGAAAGGATTGCCGACGCATGAGAAGCCGCTTCAAACAGACGAGCTGTTTTGCTGTAGATAACTTGCATATAGTCATCTTCAGAAATGTCAGGATCGTTACAATTCATTAATTGTAAAACTTCACCTTCAGCGATCACATTGGTGGCGCTAGACATTAATTTTAATACACGCATCGAATCAAGATCCGTCATCATCTGAAAGGATCGTGTATAAATAAAGTCGCCAACAAGGACACTGGCTGCATTTCCAAAGACAGCATTTGCTGTTTGTTTTCCTCTGCGCATATCAGATTCATCAACAACATCATCATGTAACAACGTTGCAGTATGAATAAATTCGATAAGCGCTGCGACCGAGATATGTTTGTCACCTTGATAGTCCAATGCTCGTCCAGTGAGCACTGCGATCATTGGTCGGATCCTTTTACCACCACCACTAATGATGTAGTAACCAAGTTGGTTTATCAAAGAAACATCTGAATTAAGCTGGTAAAGGATTGCCTCATTTACCGCAGCCATATCAGCGGATGTTAGTTTTATAATAGATTCTAAATTCATGTTTTTTCGACTTTGGCTCGCCAATGAGCGCGTTATTATTAATAAAAAATGATCATGCCATAGATTTTACTCTCTTATAATTTAGATTGTACTTTAAAAATGGCTGAAATAAATATCGTGTAAAAAACTCTTTTTTTTAACGCTAGTTTGCGATCTGTACTTGTCATCGGCACTAAATTTGCGTAGAATTCGCGCCCTATGTGAATATTTTAATTGTGCACTCAAATTATACATATTGGGAGTGTGCGGAAAGCGGAGTTTATATGTACGCGGTTTTCCAAAGTGGTGGTAAACAACACCGAGTCAGCGAAGGTCAAACTATTCGTTTAGAGAAGCTGGAAGTAGCTACTGGCGAAACAATCGAGTTTGATACTGTAATGATGGTCGCTAATGGCGATGACATTCAAATTGGCGCTCCAATCCTTGCGGGCGTTAAAGTTAAAGCGGAAGTGGTTGCTCACGGTCGCGGCGATAAAGTTAAGATTGTTAAGTTCCGTCGTCGTAAACACAGCCGTAAACAACAGGGCCACCGTCAGTGGTTTACTGATGTTAAAATCACTGGTATCGCTTAAGGTTTAGGAGAGTAGTTCAATGGCACATAAAAAGGCTGGCGGCTCGACTCGTAACGGTCGTGATTCCGAAGCAAAACGTCTGGGTGTTAAACGTTTCGGTGGTGAAGCTGTATTAGCAGGTAGCATCATCGTTCGTCAACGTGGTACTAAGTTCCATGCAGGTACTAACGTTGGTTGTGGTCGTGACCACACCCTGTTTGCATTAGCTGACGGAAAAATTAAGTTCGAAGTTAAAGGTCCAAATAACCGTAAATTTATCAGCATCGAAGCTGAATAATTACTGGTCCTTTAAGCACCGAGTCAAAAGCCCTGCAAATATGTTGCGGGGCTTTTTATATTTAAAAAAGGCCATCTCTGGGTAATTTCGGCCATCCAGCACGTTAATGGCTACTATACGGAGTAAAATCATGAAATTTGTTGATGAGGCCAAGATCCTAATCGTCGCGGGCGATGGTGGTAACGGCTGTGTAAGCTTTCGTCGCGAAAAATATATCCCTAACGGGGGACCAGACGGTGGTGATGGTGGTGATGGTGGTGATGTCTACATGATTGCAGACGAAAACCTTAACACCTTAATTGATTACCGTTTTACAAAATCTTATCGTGCAGAACGTGGTGAAAATGGTCACAGTCGTGACTGTACTGGTAAGCGTGGTCAAGATATTACTATTAGTGTTCCTGTTGGAACGCGTGTCCGTGATTTAGCAACAAATGAAGTCATTGCTGACTTAACCGCACACGGTCAAAAGCAAATGGTTGCTAAAGGCGGCTTCCACGGTTTAGGTAATACTCGTTTTAAATCATCGGTTAACCGTGCTCCACGTCAACGTACAATGGGGACGCCGGGTGAATCTCGCGAAGTCCTATTAGAGCTAATGTTATTAGCTGATGTGGGTATGCTTGGTATGCCAAATGCGGGTAAATCCACATTTATTCGTGCAGTATCAGCAGCAAAACCTAAAGTTGCTGACTATCCATTTACAACGTTAGTACCAAGCTTAGGCGTGGTGCGTATGGATAATCACCAAAGCTTTGTCGTTGCTGATATTCCCGGATTAATCGAAGGCGCTGCTGATGGTGCAGGTCTTGGGATCCAATTCTTAAAACACTTAGAACGTTGTCGTGTGTTATTACACTTGATCGATATTGATCCTATTGATGGATCGGATCCTGTGGAGAATGCAAAAATTATTATCTCTGAACTAGAGAAATACAGCGAAAAATTAGCACAAAAACCACGTTGGTTAGTGTTTAATAAAGTTGATCTTCTTGATGCTGAAGAAGCAAAAGAAAAGGCAAAAGCAATTGTTGAAGCGCTGGGTTGGGATGAAAACTATTACATGATAGCGGCCATCAACCAAGAAGGTGTGAAAAAACTTTGCTGGAATATCATGGAATTCCTGAATGTTACTCCGCGTGAGCAAGATATTGTTGCGACAAAAGTAGAGCCAGGAAAAGTTGACTTTATGTGGGATGATTACCACAAAGAACAGCTTGAAAACCCTGATTTCGAAGAAGATGACGATGATGATTGGGATGAAGAAGACGACGAAGGTATTGAGTTTATCTATCAACGTTAATCATCATTCTATATGATTAAAATAAAAAAACGCCTGATTAATCAGGCGTTTTTCATATCTATTGCTTATATTATTAGGTGTAAATCTAACGATTGTTGTACATATCTTTATACAAGTTTGTTTCAAAACGCACTAAATAAGCGCGTCCAGCATTACGATTCTGTGTAGGAGGTGAATACGCCGAAACGTATTGCACAAACGCCACTTTTTGTCCGTTTGCCGTGGTCATAAAGCCCGCAAGATTGTAAACCCCTTTTAATGAACCCGTTTTAGCGGAAACTTTGCCATCAACACCTGCTTCATGAAAACCGCCTCGATACTGTAATGTACCGTCATGTCCTGCAAGAGGAAGCATATTAATAAAGTTTAATTCACTTTCATGTTGTCCAATGTATTGAAGGACTTGCATCATGGTTGCAGGTGAAATGAGGTTATGACGAGAAAGGCCAGAGCCATCAACCATAACAGTATTTCCTAAATCAATACCTGCTTTTTGTTTTAAAATAGTGCGGGTTGCTTCTGCACCAGAGCGCCAAGTGCCAGCAACGCCATAATACTCACGACCAATAGTTCTAAATATGGTATCTGCAATCATATTGTCAGACTCTTTTAGCATGGTAGTCAGTAAGTTATGTAACGGTTTTGATTGTGTCTGTGCCAGTACAGTAACGGGAGCTTTTAGTTGAGAGCGACGTTTGATATATCCATCAAGTTCAATATTGGCGCGCTGTAACTCTTCTTTTAAAATTGTACCAGCCCAATGCGCACCATCTTGAATAGAGAACATTAAAGGGACTGCATCGTCACGTTTAGGAATACAACCTGTAATTACATAGGTATTTAAGTCACGGACAGTGACATCTAATTCACAAAAACGGGTACGAGTTGAACCTTTCTCATAAGTTTCAACTTCACTTAAAACAGTTACAGGATAGAAAGAAGCTTTACGTATTGTGGCAATATCACCTTCTTTGTTGCCGCTTTGCAGTAAGACAGAAAAGCAGTTCTTATCAACAATTGCAGCACTAGGAGGGGCGCTAAAGCATTGAGTTAGATCATTCCAAACCCAGCCGGGTGCTTTGTCATGGCTTGAAAAAGCAGATGTATCAATAAGCAAATCGCCATGCACTTTTGTAACACCAGATTGTTTTAATACAGCAACCATTGCTCTTAATTGTTGGCGGGTTAATGTAGGATCGCCTGTAAAACGAAAGATCAAATCACCAATAAGCTGATTGTCTTTTATCTTACCTTCTGTTTCCATTGTTGTTGTGAATTGATAGTTTCCACCTAATTGAAGTAATGCCGCGAGTGCAGTCACCACTTTTTGAGTACTTGCTGGAAGTGCTAATTGATCGGCATGATAATTAAGATTAGGAGAAGCAGCGCCAACGGGTTGAGTAATTAAACCTACTTGAGTTCCTTCGGGAAGAAGGGATGTGTAGTTTTCAACTGGTATCGCTTGAGTTGAAAAACTGATGATACTTAATGTGTAGAGTATCCGTCGAAATATTGATAGTAAGCGCATAATTTCTCTATCCGTGACTATAGCGTATAACGTTACAGTATTGATTGCCAGAGGCTAATACTAAAGGGCAATGAGGGCAAAAGTAAACGGTAACAAGCAGGATTAGCTCATTATCGGAAAAAGTCTGTTTATCTCTTTATAAAGAGAGATAAGGCGTGAAGCAATGCGTCTGTTGTGTTAGATTTAGTTTTAAGTCTGGGAGGTTTAGTTTACGTCCCAACAGCATGAGTTGGGAATATAATAGCGTCCCCTCATTCACCGAATATATGTAGAGACAGGCCCAATTTAAGGTTGCCTGTGTCTTTTTTTGTCTTGAGAAGAGTAAATAGATCCTTTTCTCTGTGTTGTTAGTATAAAAAATCAGGATGATACCTATTTTTTATTAGGAATAGTATTGAGGTATTAACACATGAATCAGATCCCTATGACAGTTCTAGGTGCAGAAAAATTACGCGAAGAGCTGGAATATTTAAAAGGTGTTCGTCGTCCAGAAATTATTGCTGCTATCGCTGAAGCTCGTGAACACGGAGATTTAAAAGAAAACGCGGAATATCATGCTGCAAGAGAGCAACAAGGTTTCTGTGAAGGTCGTATACAAGAAATTGAAGCAAAATTATCAAATGCTCAAGTCATTGATATTACAAAGATGAATAACAATGGTCGTATTATTTTTGGTTCAACAGTGACATTGTTAAATGTTGAAACCGAAGAAGAGCAAACTTACCGCATTGTTGGTGATGATGAAGCGAACATTAAAGAAAACTTAATTTCTGTTAACTCACCGATTGCGCGTGGGTTGATTGGTAAAGAGTTAGATGATGTCGTTGTTATCACTACACCGGGTGGACAAGTCGAGTACGAAGTTTTAAACGTAGAATACATTTAATTTATAATTTTACGTTTCTATAGAAAACTAGACTGCTATCCTGTGGTAATATAAAAAAGGCCTTAAAAGGCCTTTTTTGCCATAGAGTTAGTTATGGCATTTTTATATAAAGATACAAGTTTTATTTCGGTAAAATAATCTTACGTGCTTCTGAAGGACGGTAAAGAACAAGAATTTTTCCGATAACTTGTACATTCTGTGCACCGCTTTCGCGTACAATCGCTGCCACGATCAAGTTTTTAACATCTCGATCTTCGCCTGCGATTTTGACTTTGATAAGCTCATGGTGCGCCAGAGCGAGTTCAATTTCTGCAAGAACGCCTTCAGTCAACCCGTTGTTACCAATCATAACGACTGGATTCAGGTGATGAGCGAGCCCTTTCAGGTGTTGAATTTGTTTTTTGTTAAGAGTCATCATTAATTTTTGCTTTGTTGGGATTGAAAACGATCTATTCTAACGCCATCTCTCACTTATCACCATAAAATGTCGTTAATACGGGGTTAAATGAGTGAAAGAGTAAAAATATTGATAGCTAAGTGTATGATAGTTGGAAAACGCAATGGCCAATAAGAAACGTTCGGCAAGCTCTAGCCGCTGGTTACAAGAACATTTTAGTGATAAATATGTTCAGCAAGCACAGAAAAAAGGGTTTCGCTCTCGTGCTTGGTTTAAACTGGAAGAAATTCAGCAAAGTGACAATATCTTTAAACCAGGTATGACCGTTGTCGATTTAGGAGCAGCCCCTGGAGGGTGGTCTCAATACGTTGTACAGCAGTTAGGAAACAAAGGTCGAATTATCGCATGTGACCTTTTACCTATGGATCCTATAGTTGGAGTCGATTTCCTTCAAGGCGATTTTCGTGATGAACTTGTGTTGAAGGCATTGCTTGATAGAGTAGGTGAAAACAAAGTCCAGGTTGTCATGTCTGACATGGCTCCAAACATGAGCGGTACGCCCGCGGTCGATATCCCTCGATCCATGTATTTAGTAGAGTTAGCGCTTGATATGTGTCGTGATGTACTGGCTCCCGGGGGAAGTTTTATTGTCAAAGTGTTTCAGGGAGAAGGCTTTGATGAATACCTGGGGCAAATACGCTCCCTGTTTACGAAAGTGAAAGTTCGTAAACCAGACGCTTCGCGGTCTCGTTCTCGTGAGGTATATATTGTAGCCACAGGGCGTAAACTTTAGTACCCTAAAGCTATTTGTTAACACAGTTGTAATATGAGGTTAATCCCTTGAGTGACATGGCGAAAAACCTGATCCTCTGGCTAGTTATTGCAGTCGTTTTGATGTCATTATTCCAGAGCTTCGGACCCAGCGATTCGAATAGTCGTAAGGTGGATTACTCTACCTTTATCAATGAGTTAACTAATAACCAATTACGCGAGGTCAGCATAAGTGGTTATGATATTAATGTAACTAAAACAGATAACTCAAAGTACAGCACGTATATGCCTATGCGTGATGACAACCTGCTGACCACTTTAATGAACCGTAATGTAAAAGTAACGGGCGAGCCACTTGAAGGCCAAAGTCTTCTGACTCAAATTTTTGTGTCTTGGTTCCCAATGCTATTACTGATTGGTCTTTGGATTTTCTTTATGCGCCAAATGCAAGGTGGTGGCGGTAAAGGTGCGATGTCTTTTGGTAAAAGCAAAGCGCGCATGTTGACAGAAGACCAAATCAAAACAACCTTCGCTGATGTCGCGGGTTGTGATGAAGCGAAAGAAGAAGTAAGCGAATTAGTTGAGTATTTACGTGATCCGGGCCGTTTCCAGAAATTAGGGGGTAAAATCCCTAAAGGTATTCTGATGGTAGGGCCTCCAGGTACAGGTAAAACATTATTAGCAAAAGCTATCGCAGGTGAAGCTAAAGTTCCATTCTTTACCATTTCAGGTTCTGATTTCGTTGAAATGTTCGTGGGTGTGGGTGCTTCTCGTGTTCGTGATATGTTTGAACAAGCTAAAAAAGCAGCACCTTGTATCATCTTTATCGATGAAATCGATGCGGTTGGTCGTCAACGTGGTGCAGGTTTAGGTGGTGGTCATGATGAACGTGAACAAACACTGAACCAAATGCTAGTTGAGATGGATGGGTTCGAAGGTAATGAAGGTATTATCGTTATCGCGGCAACTAACCGCCCAGACGTATTAGACCCAGCATTACTTCGTCCAGGTCGTTTTGACCGTCAAGTGGTTGTTGGTTTACCTGATGTGCGTGGACGTGAGCAAATTCTTAAAGTCCATATGCGTCGTGTACCTTTATCACCAGACGTTGATCCAGCAATTTTAGCGCGAGGTACGCCAGGTTTCTCTGGTGCTGACTTAGCTAACTTAGTTAACGAAGCGGCTTTATTCGCTGCACGTGGTAATAAACGTGTTGTCTCAATGGTCGAATTTGAGAAAGCGAAAGATAAGATAATGATGGGCGCAGAGCGTCGTTCAATGGTGATGACTGAAGAACAAAAAGCATCAACCGCTTATCATGAAGCTGGTCACGCAATTATTGGTCGTTTGGTACCTGAACATGATCCTGTGCATAAAGTGACGATTATTCCTCGTGGACGTGCATTAGGTGTGACTTTCTTCTTACCTGAGGGTGACCAAATTAGTGCGAGTCGTCAGAAATTAGAGAGCCAGATTTCAACACTTTACGGTGGTCGTTTAGCTGAAGAAATTATCTATGGTGTAGAACATGTTTCTACAGGTGCTTCTAATGACATCAAAGTTGCAACCAATATCGCACGTAACATGGTGACACAGTGGGGCTTCTCTGAAAAATTAGGGCCATTACTGTACGCAGAAGAAGAAGGTGAAGTGTTCTTAGGTCGTTCTGTCGCTAAAGCGCAGCATATGTCTGATGAAACAGCGCGTACAATTGACGAAGAAATTAAAGCTATCGTTGATCGTAACTATGTTCGTGCTCGTCAAATCTTAATGGACAACCTTGATATTCTGCACTCAATGAAAGATGCACTGATGACTTATGAAACTATCGATGCGCCTCAAATTGATGATTTAATGAATCGTCGTGATGTTCGTCCACCTGCGGGTTGGGAAGGCAATAATGGCAATAGTGGTACAACGACTACTGCCCAGCCAGCACAAACGCATGTAGCGAGTGAGCCAAAAGATAAGCCTGAGTCAGAAAGTGATACACCTTCTGATAAAAATACTCACTAATCCTTATCGGGTTATGCATATTGAGTAAGCTATAAATATAAACCCCAGGCTTCTGGGGTTTTTTTATGAAGGTATCAATGAAATGAAATTAATGGCTAGAGGAACAGAACTTAATTTATCAACACCTCAAGTTATGGGGATTTTGAATGTCACTCCAGACTCTTTCTCAGATGGTGGCACTCATAATTCACTTAATGATGCGGTTAACCACGCAGCAAAATTAATCGCTGAAGGGGCTTCTATCATCGATATTGGTGGTGAATCTACTAGACCCGGCGCAAGCGATGTCTCTATTGATGAAGAATTGCAGCGTGTTGTTCCTGTTGTTGAGGCTATTCGTCAACGTTTTGATGTTTGGATCTCTGTTGATACATCCAAAGCTCAAGTCATTACTGAATCAGCAAATGCGGGTGCTTCAATTATCAATGATATTCGCTCTTTACAAGAGCCGGGAGCACTTGAAGCGGCGGCTAAAACAGGTTTACCAGTATGTATTATGCATATGCAGGGTGATCCTAAAACCATGCAACAATCACCACATTATGAGAATGTGTTGATAGATGTTGATCGTTTTTTACAAGAAAATATTCAACGTTGTGTTGATGCTGGGATCGAAAAAAATCAAATTATTCTTGATCCAGGATTCGGCTTTGGTAAAAATTTAGCGCATAATTACCAATTATTAGCACACTTAAGTGAACTTCATCACTTTGGTCTACCCATACTTGCTGGAATGTCACGCAAATCAATGGTTGGACAACTATTGAATGTACCACCACAAGAGCGTGTAGCTGGTAGCGTGGCATGCGCTGTCATTGCAGCGATGCAAGGCGCACAAATTATTCGTGTACACGATGTTAAAGAGACTGTTGATGCGATGAAAGTCGTACAAGCGACTCTTTCTGCAAAGGAAAATAATGAATGAGCGAACGTAAATACTTTGGAACAGATGGTATCCGTGGAAAAGTAGGTGATAGTCCAATTACACCTGATTTTGTATTAAAACTAGGTTGGGCTGCGGGCAAAGTATTAGCACGTCATGGCTCTCGTAAAATCATTATTGGTAAAGATACACGTATTTCAGGCTATATGCTGGAATCTGCATTAGAGGCGGGTTTAGCTGCTGCTGGTTTATCTGCCTCATTTACAGGACCAATGCCAACACCAGCTGTTGCTTATTTAACGCGTACATTCCGTGCTGAAGCGGGGATCGTGATTTCAGCTTCCCATAACCCTTATTACGATAACGGGATCAAATTCTTCTCTATTGATGGCACCAAATTACCAGATGAAGTAGAAGAAGCCATTGAAGCTGAAATGGAAAAGCCTATTACCTGTGTTGAGTCAGCAGAGCTTGGTCGTGCAAATCGTATCGTGGATGCAGCAGGTCGCTACATTGAATTCTGTAAAGGGACTTTCCCAAATGAAAACAATCTTAACGGTCTAAAAGTGGTTGTCGATTGTGCTCATGGCGCAACATATCATATTGCACCAAATGTATTTCGTGAATTAGGTGCTGAGGTGATCACTATTGGTTGTGATCCAACGGGTATCAATATCAACGAAGAGTGTGGTGCAACAGATGTTCGCATGTTGCAAAAACGCGTATTAGAAGAAGGCGCTGATGTTGGTTTAGCTTTTGATGGTGACGGCGACCGTATCATCATGGTTGACCATCAAGGTCTGAAAGTTGATGGTGACCAAATTCTCTACATTATTGCGAGAGAAGCGTTACGCCAAGGTCAATTACGCGGTGGTGCAGTAGGTACTCTAATGAGCAATATGGGATTAGAGATAGCACTGAAACAACTGGGTATTCCTTTTGTAAGAGCAAAAGTGGGTGACCGCTATGTACTTGAAAAATTACAAGAGAAAGGCTGGCGCTTAGGTGCTGAAAACTCTGGTCATATTATTTTATTAGATAAAACGACTACTGGTGACGGTATTGTTGCAGGCTTACAAGTTTTAAGTGCAATGGTACGTAACCACATGAGCCTGCATGATTTATGCAGTGGTATGAAACTATTACCACAAATTTTAGTGAATGTTCGTTTTACGGGGAGTCACGATCCGCTACAAACACCTGAAGTTCAGAAAGTCGCTAAAGCGGTTGAAGAAGAACTGGCTGGTAAAGGACGTGTATTACTGCGTAAATCAGGTACAGAGCCTTTAATTCGTGTCATGGTTGAAGGTGAAAATGAAGAGCAAGTCACTGCGATGGCAAATCGTATTGCTGACGCTGTGAAGCATGTTGGTTAATTGATGCTTTTTTCTTCAATCAATCACTTTGTAGAAAAATAACCTTGCTTGTCAGTTCAGCTTTGGTTAGTATTCACACCCGCTTAGTAAGGTCTTGAACTAAAGCGGGTGAAGCAATCGAAGGTTATCGTTAAGACGATAAGTTCCATAGAAAAGGTAACGCAAATGTATACGGCACTCATTGTTATTCTTATCATTGTAGCAACAGGGCTAGTTGGTCTGATCCTGTTACAGCAGGGTAAAGGTGCTGATATGGGCGCTTCTTTTGGTGCAGGTGCTTCCGGTACAGTATTTGGTTCAAGCGGTTCAGCTAACTTTATGACCCGTATGACCGCTGTTTTAGCGACAGCTTTTATTGTACTTGCCCTTATTTTAGGTAATCTAAGTGCCAATAAAACTGTGCGTGAAGACAGCAAATGGATGTCTATCGAGCAGACTACAGAAGAAGCTAAAAAAGCTGAGCAGTTAGCAGCGCCTGTAGCGCCAGCAAATACAGATATTCCGCAGTAAACTAAGTAAAGATTTAAATGAGATTGTTAATTTTTACGCAGTAACAGTCTCATTAAGTGCCGAGGTGGTGAAATTGGTATACACGCTACCTTGAGGTGGTAGTGCCTATAAAACGGGCGTACGGGTTCAAGTCCCGTTCTCGGCACCATTATTCCAGATAGCTTGCGTTTTGCTTGTTATCAGCGTAAAATTTGCCACGTTTTTCGAACGCGGGGTGGAGCAGCTTGGTAGCTCGTCGGGCTCATAACCCGAAGGTCGTCGGTTCAAATCCGGCCCCCGCAACCACTTCTAACAATACAGCACTTTTCTCATTAATCATCTTGTTGAACCGATTATGATCCTGAGTGGAATGTGCCGTAAGAAGAGGTTATTCTCGAATGGCAAGTTACAGGGTCCAGTTGCATAAAGCCCCGAATTTCGGGGTTTTTTGTTATCAGAGAATAGAATACTGGGCTATAGGCCCTTTTTTTATGCCTTGGGGGTGGGTTTGTCCACATTAGAGCAAAAATTAACAGCGATGGTTTCAGCACCAGTAGAAGCATTAGGCTTTGAATTTGTCGGTCTTGAGTTTATTCGTGGCCGAGAATCAACATTGCGCATCTATATTGATAGTGAAGACGGTATCACTGTTGATGATTGTGCTGATGTTAGCCACCAGGTCAGTGCTGTGCTGGATGTTGAAGATCCAATTCAAACAGTTTATAACCTTGAGATTTCTTCTCCTGGTTTAGAACGACCTTTATTCACTGCAACGCATTATGAGCAATTTATCGGTGAAGAAGCCGCTATCGTATTACGAATTGCAATGCAAAACCGCCGTAAATGGCAGGGCATTATTAAGTCTGTCGCTGGCGAAATGATCACGGTTACTGTGGATGGTAAAGACGAAGTGTTCGCACTGAGCAACATCCAGAAAGCTAACCTGGTACCCCACTTTTAAGTTTTGAAGAGGCAACTAGGATGAACAAAGAGATTCTGGCTGTTGTGGAAGCGGTCTCTAACGAAAAATCTCTTCCTCGTGAAAAGATTTTTGAAGCACTGGAAACCGCACTAGCGACAGCAACTAAGAAAAAATACGAGCAAGAAATTGACGTTCGCGTATGTATCGACCGTAAAACCGGTGATTTTGATACATTCCGTCGTTGGGTTGCCGTTGATGAAGTAACTCAACCAACTCGTGAAATTACACTTGAAGCTGCTCAATATGAAGATCCTAGTATCGAACTAGGTGGTTATATTGAAGATCAAATCGAATCTGTTACTTTCGACCGTATTACAACACAAACAGCTAAACAAGTTATCGTACAAAAAGTACGTGAAGCTGAAAGAGCAATGGTTGTTGATCAATTCCGCGAACAATTAGGCGAAATTATCACGGGTGTTGTGAAGAAAGTGAACCGTGAAAATATCACTTTAGATTTAGGCAATAACGCTGAAGCGGTTATTTTACGCGAAGATATGTTACCGCGTGAAAACTTCCGTCCAGGTGACCGTTTACGTGGCGTTTTATACGACGTACGTACAGAAACTCGTGGTGCACAACTTTTCGTGACACGCTCTCGCCCTGAAATGCTGGTTGAACTTTTCCGTATTGAAGTACCAGAAATTGGTGAAGAAATCATTGAAATTAAAGCTGCAGCACGTGATCCAGGTTCTCGTGCCAAAATCGCAGTAAAAACTAACGACAAGCGTATTGACCCTGTGGGTGCTTGTGTTGGTATGCGTGGTGCACGTGTACAAGCCGTTTCCAGCGAATTGGGCGGCGAGCGAATTGATATTGTTCTGTGGGATGATAATCCTGCACAATTCGTTATTAATGCAATGGCTCCGGCAGATGTTGCTTCTATTGTTGTCGATGAAGACAAATGCACAATGGATGTTGCAGTTGAAAGCAGTAATCTTGCACAGGCAATTGGCCGTAATGGTCAAAACGTTCGCCTAGCAGCACAGTTACTGAAGAAACATCGTGGTGATGACAAGTGGGAATTAAACGTCATGACTGCTGATGAACTGAATGCAAAACATCAGGCAGAAGCAAACGCAGCCATTGAAATATTTACTAAGCATCTCGACATTGATGAAGACTTCGCAACTGTTTTAGTTGAAGAAGGTTTCTCTACCCTTGAAGAGTTAGTTTATGTGCCAATCAGTGAACTGCTGGCTATTGACGGTTTAGATGAAGACACCGTTGAAGCTCTGCGTGAAAGAGCAAAAGCAGCACTAACAACGATTGAATTAGCTCAAAAAGAAAGCCTAGGCGATAACCAACCAGCCGAGGACTTATTAGCTCTCGAAGGATTGGAGCGCTCTTTAGCATTTGATCTAGCTGCCCGTGGTATCTGCACACTGGAAGATCTTGCCGAACAGGGTATCGACGACCTAACTGATATTGAAGGCTTAAATAGTGAGCGCGCAGGCGAACTCATTATGGCCGCACGTAATATCTGCTGGTTTGGGAATGATGCGTAACAACTGAGCAGGAAGGAACAGAATGACAGATGAAACAGTAAAATCACTGGCAGAAGAGATTCAGACACCGGTTGAACGTTTGGTACAGCAGTTTGCTGATGCCGGTATTAAGAAGGCCGTCTCTGATTCTGTCTCCCAAAAAGAGAAAGAAACCTTACTGGCTTGGTTGAATCGTGATAAAGACGTATCAACCAACCAACCAGAGAAGTTAACGTTACAACGTAAAGTACGTAGTACGTTAAGTGTTCCTGGTACAGGTGGCAAAAGTAAATCAGTAGCCATCGAAGTCCGCAAAAAACGCACTTATGTGAACCGTGACGCTGTTGAAAAAGCGCAAGCGGATGAGCAAGCTCAGCGTGAAGCGGAAGAAAAGGCGCATCGCGAAGCCGAAGAAAAAGCCCAGCGCGAAGCACAAGAGAAAGCACAGCGCGAAGCTGAAGAAAAAGCAAAACGTGAAGCTGAAAAGGCGAAGAAAGACGCCGAAGAAAAAGCGAAACGTGAAGCTGAAGAAGCAAAACGTGAAGCAGCGGAATTAGCTAAGCGCGAAGCAGCGGAAAAAGATAAAGTGAAACAAAACGATAAACCAAAAGCTGATAAAGCAGCAGATCAGGAAAAAGCACGTCGCAATGCTGAACAAGCTGAACTGAAGCGTAAAACGGAAGAAGCACAGCGCCGTAAAGCGGAAGAAGAAGCTCGAATTGCAGCAGAAAAAGCACGCCTTTTAGCTGAAGAAAATGCTGAAAAATGGACTGCTGAACCTAAAGCGCCAGAAACTGAAGGCTCAGACTATCATGTAACCACATCACGTTATGCTCGTGATGCAGAAGATGAAAGTGATGCTGAAGTTGAAGGTGGCCGCGGTCGTGGTCGCAACGCTAAGGCTCCTCGTCCTAAGAAAAATAACCGCCATTCTGAAAAAGCAGATCGTGAAGAAGCACGTGCTGCTGGTCGTACTAACAAGAAAGGTAAACGTAAAGGTAGCTCATTACAACAAGGCTTCAATAAGCCTGCTGCTGTTGTAAACCGTGATGTTATTATCGGTGAGACTATTTCTGTTGCTGAACTTGCTAACAAAATGGCAGTAAAAGGATCTGAAGTTATCAAAACCATGATGAAAATGGGTGCTATGGCAACCATTAATCAGGTTTTAGACCAAGAAACTGCACAGCTTGTTGCTGAAGAAATGGGCCACAAAGTTATCTTACGTCGTGAAAACGAGTTAGAAGAACAAGTCATGAGTGATCGTGATACTGGCGAAGAAAGCGCAGTATCTCGTGCACCAGTTGTAACTATCATGGGTCACGTTGACCACGGTAAAACATCATTACTGGACTACATTCGTTCAACGAAAGTAGCATCAGGCGAAGCGGGTGGTATCACCCAGCATATCGGTGCTTACCACGTTAAAACTGACAAAGGTGAAATCACCTTCTTGGATACTCCAGGTCACGCCGCGTTTACTTCAATGCGTGCTCGTGGTGCTCAGGTAACGGATATCGTTGTTCTGGTTGTTGCAGCAGATGATGGTGTAATGCCACAAACTATCGAAGCAATCCAACACGCAAAAGCAGCAAACGTACCTGTTGTTGTTGCTGTGAACAAAATCGATAAACACGAAGCTGATCCAGATCGCGTTAAAACTGAACTGTCTCAATATGGTATCCTGCCAGAAGAGTGGGGCGGTGAAACTCAGTTTATGCATGTATCTGCAAAACAAGGTTTAGGTATTGATGAACTGCTGGATGCTATTCTTTTACAAGCTGAAGTTCTTGAACTGAAAGCAGTTAAAGAAGGCATGGCAAGTGGTGTTGTTATTGAATCTTACCTTGATAAAGGTCGTGGTCCAGTTGCCACTATTCTTGTCCGTGAAGGTACACTGAATAAAGGTGACATCGTTCTGTGTGGTTTCGAATACGGTCGTATTCGTGCAATGCGTAACGAATTAGGCCAAGACGTTCAATCTGCTGGCCCATCAATGCCCGTTGAGATTTTAGGTCTGTCTAACGTTCCTTCTGCAGGTGATGAAGCAACAGTTGTTCGTGACGAGAAGAAAGCGCGTGAAGTTGCATTATACCGTCAAGGTAAATTCCGCGATGTTAAACTGGCTCGTCAGCAGAAGTCTAAACTGGAAAACATGTTTGCTAACATGGAAGAAGGTAAAACTTCTGAACTGAACATCGTTCTGAAAACAGACGTTCAAGGTACTTGTGAAGCGATTACTGATGCATTAGTTAAACTGTCTACTAATGAAGTTAAACTGAAAATCATCGGTTCAGGTGTAGGTGGTATCACCGAAACTGACGCAACATTAGCCGCGGCTTCTAACGCTATCATTCTTGGTTTCAACGTTCGTGCTGATGCATCTGCTCGCCGTATTATTGAACAAGAAAGCGTTGATTTACGTTACTACTCCGTTATCTATAGTCTGATTGATGAAATCAAACTGGCAATGAGCGGTATGTTGGCACCTGAATATAAACAAGAAATCATGGGTCTTGCAGAAGTCCGTGATGTGTTTAAATCACCTAAATTTGGCGCGATTGCGGGCTGTATGGTGGTTGAAGGTAACATCAAACGTAATAACCCAATTCGTGTTCTACGTGATAACGTGGTTATCTATGAAGGCGAACTTGAGTCACTGCGTCGCTTTAAAGATGACGTCAACGAAGTGCGTAACGGCATGGAATGTGGTATCGGTGTGAAAAACTACAACGATGTCCGTGTTGGCGACATGATTGAAGTCTTCCAAGTTATCGAAATCAAACGTTCTATTGATTAATTTAGTCCGTCTTGTTTTAAAAGGGAGCTTAACGGCTCCCTTCTTATTCCTTTCTTTGTTGTATTCCCCTTTTATTTTCTCTCCATTTTTCAACATAACCGAAATAGATTGCCTTTCAGTAATTTATGAAAGTGAAATAACAGGGTAAAATAGCACCAAAGAAACATTTTATTTCTAAAGAAAGAAATCAGAGAAAGCGGTTGTTAAATACCACTTCATGTATACTCTTTAGATATCATTGATTTTAGATTTGAATTAACAATGACAATCAGGGCGATACCCTATTGTCAGGGAGAGATAAAATGGCAAGAGATTTTAGCCGTAGTCAGCGTGTTTCTCAGGAAATGCAAAAAGAAATCGCCATCATTTTACAACGTGAAGTCAAAGATCCTCGTATTGGAATGGCAACGGTATCTGGCGTTGAGATTTCTCGTGATTTGGCTTATGCCAAAGTATTTGTCACCTTTTTAAACTTATCTGGTGGTGAAAAAAGCGAAGAAGAGATGGTTGCAGAAGGTTTAACTGCACTTAATGAAGCCGCTGGTTTTATTCGTTCTTTATTAGGCAAAGCGATGCGCTTACGTATTGTGCCTGAACTGACATTTGCTTATGACAACTCATTAGTTGAAGGTATGCGTATGTCTAACTTAGTTTCTAACGTCGTTAAAAGCGATGAAGAGCGTCGTCATAAAGAGGACAAATAATGGGGCGTCGTCGTAAGGGGCGTGAGATTAACGGCGTATTGCTACTCGATAAACCCCAAGATATTTCCTCTAACGATGCACTCCAAAAAGTCCGCCGTATGTTTAATGCCAGCAAAGCAGGGCATACAGGGGCATTGGATCCTCTAGCAACAGGTATGCTCCCTATTTGTTTAGGTGAAGCAACGAAATTTTCACAGTTTCTATTGGATTCAGATAAGCGTTATCGTGTTATTGCACGTTTAGGGCAACGAACAGATACCTCAGATGCACATGGCGAGGTTATTCAAGAGCGCTCAGTACAATTTACACAGCAAGCTTTAGATGATGCCTTGGATAGCTTTCGCGGTGAAACATTGCAAGTCCCTTCAATGTACTCCGCTTTAAAACATCAAGGTAAACCACTTTACGAATATGCCCGACAAGGTATTGAAGTAGAGCGTGAAGCAAGGCCTATCACTGTTTATGAACTCCAGTTTATTCGCTGGGAAGGTGATGAGTTAGAGCTGGAAATTCACTGTTCTAAAGGCACTTACATTCGAACAATTATTGATGATCTTGGTGAGAAATTACAATGTGGTGCTCACGTTATTTTCTTACGTCGATTAGAAGTCGCAGATTATCCTAAAGAGCGAATGGTAACGTTAGAGCAATTAAGAGCGATGATAGAAAATGCACAAACAGCACAAGAAGATCCATTCTTGGCACTTGATGCACTGTTATTGCCTATGGATACTGCTGTTGCACATTTTCCGGTTGTGAATTTAACCACGATTATTGCGGGTTATCTCAAGCTGGGGCAGCCTGTTCGGGTTAATCATGACATCAATGAAGGCGAATGGGTGAGAGTAACTGAAGGCGATGAAAAAAAATTCATTGGCCTTGCTATCATTAAAGATGGCCTAGTTGCTCCGAAAAGAGTCGTTGTAGACTATAGCGTACAAGATAACACTTAATAGCAATCTTGCGCTAAAAGTGTTTGAAGCGTAGAATAATGCGGCTATCTGTTTAGGTGGCTGAGTTGGATAGCTGAATTAGAGATTGGCTATCTGAAAATTTTACTTAATTTGGAGTTTATTATGTCTCTAAGTACTGAAGCGAAAGCACAAATCGTTGCTGAATTTGGTCGTGACGCTAACGATACTGGCTCAAGTGAAGTTCAGATTGCACTGCTGACTGCAGAAATCAACCACCTGCAAGGTCACTTTTCAGAGCACAAAAAAGATCACCACAGCCGTCGTGGTCTGCTGCGTAAAGTTTCCAGCCGTCGTAATCTGCTGGACTACCTGAAGCGTAAAGATGTTGCTCGTTACTCTGCACTGATTGAACGCTTAGGTCTGCGTCGCTAATCAAGCGAGTTTCATTGGAAAGGGGCCTGTTGGCCCCTTTTCTACTAGAAAGTGCTATTTTTAATATTAGTCGTTATGTTTTAATGTGGTGATTGTTATTTAGTCTCTCTAGTTACGACAATTCGCGCGGCTAATGAAAGTATTTATCGCTAAATGGTTAATATTTTCATTAGTCGCGAGGGGACGTAGCGGAGAAAAGATCATTCATCGTCGCTAAACATCTGGCGACAATAAGATAAAGGATATTATTTTGCTGAATCCTACAGTTCGTAAATTTCAATACGGTCAACATACTGTTTCATTAGAAACTGGCATGATGGCTCGTCAAGCAACAGCTGCTGTTATGGTTGACATGGACGGCACCGCTGTTTTTGTTACTGTTGTTGCAAAGAAAAAAGTTAAAGCTGGACAAGATTTCTTCCCATTAACTGTTAACTACCAAGAGCGTTCATACGCTGCTGGTCGTATCCCAGGTAGCTTTTTCCGTCGTGAAGGTCGTCCTGGTGAAGGCGAAACGTTAATTGCGCGTTTAATTGACCGCCCTTTACGTCCATTATTCCCAGAAGGTTTCTTAAACGAAATTCAAATCGTTGCTACTGTTGTTTCAGTTAACCCACAAGTTAACCCAGATATCGTTGCAATGATTGGTGCTTCCGCGGTATTAGCGCTGTCAGGTGTTCCATTCAATGGCCCTATCGGTGGTGCTCGTGTTGGTTTTATCGATGGACAATATGTTCTAAACCCAACAGTTGATGAGCTGAAAGTTAGTAAATTAGATTTAGTAGTTGCAGGTACTGCGGGCGCGGTACTGATGGTAGAATCAGAAGCTGATTTATTATCAGAAGAAGAAATGTTAGGTGCAGTCGTATTTGGTCATGATCAACAACAAGTTGTGATCGAAAATATCAATGCATTAGTTGCAGAAGTTGGTAAAGAGAAATGGGATTGGGCGCCAGAAGCTATCAACCAAACTTTACATGACCGTATTGCACAATTAGCACAAGCTCGTATTGGTGATGCTTACCGTATCACTGAAAAACAAGAGCGTTATGAACAAATTGAAGCTATCCGTGATGAAGTTATCGCAACATTAGTCGCTGAAGATGAAACTTTAGATGAAGCTGAAATCAGCGAAATCTTCTCAGGTCTTGAGAAAAACATCGTTCGTGCTCGCGTATTAGCTGGCGAACCACGTATCGATGGCCGTGAAAAAGACATGGTACGTGCTTTAGATATTCGCACTGGTTTATTACCACGTACTCACGGTTCAGCACTGTTTACTCGTGGTGAAACTCAGGCACTGGTTACTGCAACATTAGGTACTGCACGTGATGCTCAAACTATTGATGACATCATGGGTGAGCATACTGATACTTTCTTACTGCACTATAACTTCCCTCCATACTCTGTTGGTGAAACAGGCATGATGGGTTCACCAAAACGTCGCGAAATCGGTCATGGCCGTTTAGCAAAACGTGGTGTGTTAGCAGTAATGCCAACAATTGAAGAATTCCCATATACCGTTCGTGTGGTTTCTGAAATCACTGAATCAAATGGTTCATCTTCAATGGCGTCTGTTTGTGGTGCTTCTTTAGCACTGATGGATGCAGGTGTACCAATTAAAGAATCTGTTGCAGGTATTGCAATGGGTCTAGTGAAAGAAGGCGACAACTTTGTTGTTCTTTCCGATATTCTAGGTGATGAAGACCATTTAGGCGATATGGACTTTAAAGTTGCGGGTAGCCGTAACGGCGTCAGCGCATTACAAATGGATATCAAAATCGAAGGTATCACTCGCGAAATCATGCAAGTTGCATTAAACCAAGCGAAAAGTGCACGTCTGCACATTTTAGGTGTAATGGAAGATGCAATTAGCCAACCTCGTGCTGATATTTCTGAATTTGCACCGCGCATTCATACTATCAAAATTAATCCAGACAAGATCAAAGACGTTATCGGTAAAGGCGGCTCTGTTATCCGTGCATTAACGGAAGAAACTGGCACTACTATCGAAATCGAAGATGATGGTACAGTGAAAATTGCTGCAACAAGTGGCGACCAAGCAAAACAAGCTATCGCTCGTATCGAAGAAATCACTGCTGAAGTTGAAGTGGGTCGTATCTACAACGGTAAAGTAACTCGTATCGTAGATTTCGGTGCATTCGTTGCTATCGGTGGTGGCAAAGAAGGTCTGGTTCATATTTCTCAAATCGCAGACAAACGCGTTGAGAAAGTGAGTGACTACTTGGAAATGGGTCAAGAAGTTCCAGTTAAAGTACTGGAAATTGACCGTCAAGGCCGTATTCGCTTAAGCATGAAAGAAGCTCAAGCTAATCAGCAGGAAGCAACAGAAACTTCTTCTGAAGATTCTGCTAATTAATGATATTCTACTACCGATATCTAGACATAGGTATCGGTAGAGACTTATTATGATTGACAAGTAGGACGTCTAGAACGCTTTTTGTTGAAAGGTCTGACTTTGGGAGTGAGAAATGAAAACATTTCTGCGCAGTTGTTCTATTGCTGTTTTCATCTTTATTTCCGGATGCAGCACTAGTCCAGAATGGCGTCAGAATGCGATTTTTGCCACACCATTGCAGCCTTCTTTACAACAAGAAGTGATATTGGCTCGTATAGAACAAATCCTAGCGAGCCGCTCATTAACCGAAGATGAATACGCACAGCTTTTATATGAGCGTGGTGTGCTGTATGATAGTCTCGGTTTACGAGCTTTAGCGCGTAATGATTTTTCAATGGCGCTATCAATACGACCAGATATGCTAGAAATTTTTAATTTTCTAGGTATCTATTTTACGCAGGCAGCGAATTACGATGCTGCTTATGAAGCGTTTGATTCTGTTTTAGAGCTTGATCCAACTTACAATAATGCGCGTTTTAATCGTGGTATCGCTTCTTACTACGGTGGCCGATTGAAATTGGCGCAGGATGATCTGCAGGCGTTTTATCAGGTCGATCCAAATGATCCCATTCGTTCGCTTTGGTTATATCTTGTAGAAAAAGAGATAAACACTGATTTGGCTAAACAGCAGCTAAAACAGCGATACCAGCAGGCGGATAAAACGGGGCAATGGGGATGGAATATAGTTGAGTTTTATTTAGGCAACATTAATGAGAAAACATTAATGTTGAAATTAAATGAGGCTTCAACCGATAACACTTCGCTCGCTGAGCATCTTAGTGAAACTAACTTCTATTTAGGTAAGTATTACCTAAGTCTGGGGGACATGGATAGCGCAGAAGCGTTATTCAAGCTGACGGTTGCCAACAACGCACATAACTTTGTTGAGCACCGCTACGCATTGTTGGAATTAGCACTGTTAGGCCAACAAGAAGACCTAGCGGAATCGGACCAGCAATAGCTGACGAACATTTCTCTGATCAGTTTGAAAGCCATCATCTACATAGGATGAGGGCTTGTTTGTTCGTTTAATAATATAATTTGAGCCAGTTCACATTTTAGATGATAAAGACCGACAAACCATGCGGTATGTTATGTCAACTGGCTGCCATAATGAATGAGGCACAGTGACATGACTACTGAAACCGATATGACTTTTGCTGATCTAGGTTTATCAGCACCTATTTTGACTGCACTGAATGACTTAGGCTACGAGAAGCCTTCTCCAATTCAGCAACAATGTATTCCTTTCCTTTTAAACGGTAATGATGTTTTAGGTATGGCACAGACTGGTAGTGGTAAAACTGCCGCATTTAGCCTGCCATTATTACACAATCTTGATGAATCATTAAAAGCACCACAAATTTTAGTTTTAGCACCGACTCGTGAACTTGCGGTTCAGGTTGCTGAAGCAATTGAAGATTTCTCTAAGCATTTACCAAAAGTAAATGTTGTTGCACTGTATGGTGGTCAGCGTTACGACGTTCAATTACGTGCGTTACGTCAAGGACCACAAGTTGTTGTGGGTACACCGGGTCGTTTATTAGACCATTTAAACCGTGGCACATTAGATTTATCTAAACTGAAAGGCTTAGTATTAGATGAAGCTGATGAAATGTTGCGTATGGGCTTTATTGAAGATGTTGAAAACATTTTAAGTAAGATCCCAGCAGAACACCAAACTGCACTGTTCTCTGCAACAATGCCAGAAGCTATTCGTCGTATTACTCGTCGTTTCATGAATGATCCGAAAGAAGTACGCATTCAAAGTAGCGTAACAACACGTCCAGACATTAGCCAAAGCTATTGGATGACATTCGGCGCACGTAAAAACGAAGCATTAATTCGTTTCTTAGAAGCTGAAGATTTTGATGCAGCGATTATTTTCGTTCGTACTAAAAACGCAACATTAGAAGTTGCTGAAGCTTTAGAGCGTAATGGTTATAACAGCGCAGCGTTAAATGGTGATATGAACCAATCACTGCGTGAGCAAACATTAGAGCGTCTGAAAAATGGTCGTTTAGACATTTTAATCGCGACTGACGTGGCAGCTCGTGGCCTTGACGTTGACCGTATTAGCCTTGTTGTGAACTATGATATCCCAATGGATTCAGAATCTTATGTTCACCGTATTGGTCGTACTGGTCGTGCGGGTCGTGCTGGCCGTGCAATTTTATTCGTTGATAACCGTGAGCGTCGTTTACTGCGCAATATCGAACGTACAATGAAGATGACTATTCCTGAAGTAGAACTGCCAAACGCAGAACTTATCAGCCAACGTCGTCAGGAAAAATTTGCACAGCAAATCGCGCAACAATTAGAAACTAGCAACCTTGACCAGTATCGTGCTCTGTTACCTAAATTAGCTCCACAAGGTGAAGAAGCGCTGGATATGGAAACACTAGCAGCGGTATTACTGAAAATGGCTCAAGGTGAGCGTGCGCTTATCCTGCCACCAGATCCAGTTCGTCGTCCTCGTCGTGAATTTAACGATCGTGACGATCGTCGTGGTGATGATCGTCGTCGCGGTGATAACGATCGCGAGCGTTCTCCTCGCCGTGAACGTCGTGATGCAGGCGAAATGGATTTATACCGTATCGAAGTGGGTCGTGATGATGGTGTTGAAGTTCGTCATATCGTTGGTGCGATTGCTAACGAAGGTGATATCAGCAGCCGCTACATTGGTAATATCAAACTGTATGGTTCTCACTCAACCATCGAATTACCAAAAGGTATGCCAACAGACTTATTAAGTCATTTCACACGTACGCGTATTATGAACAAACCACTGAATATGCAATTAGTGGGTGATGCTCAATCTCAGCCTTTCCGTGAGCGTCGTAATAACAGCCGTCGTGATGGTCAGCCACAAGGTGGTCGTCGTTTTAACAATGGTGATCAACCACAACGTCGTGGTAATAATGACCGCGGTGGTGAGCGTAGTAACGATCGTGGTAACTTCCGTAGCCGTAACAACGAAGGTACTCCTCGCCGTCGTAGCAGCTCTCATAACCAATAAGAGCTTGCATTCACTCAATGTTAAATTGAGTTGATGATAAAAACTTGAAACCAGTCAACGAAAGTTGGCTGGTTTTTTATGTTTATTTTAATGATATAAAATCTGTCATGACCCATTTCTATTAATAATAGGAAATTTCATGCAAGCCAATCAATTAGCATTACGCTGTATTCAGCAAGATACTGATACGCAACGTACAGACTTTAATTTTTATATTGATGGTAAAGCACTGGATGAGTGGTTGGGATTTGATAAACAAACGGATTTACGTTTTTCAGATTTTGACTTAGACCTTTTTTCTGTTGATAAAGCTCGTTTCCCTAATTACGATCGTCATAAAATTATTCGTAGTAAAATAGAGCAATATTTAGGAAATAAACCTGTTTATACTCAGTTAGATAATAATAGATTGGTGTTGTATCGCTGTCATTGTGGTTGTGATTATTGCTCTGTGATCTCTTGTGATTTAGAAATTACAGAAGATCAGGTGAAGTGGCTCAATATTGCTTATGAAGATGGATTAGATAAAGAAGATGCACTAGAGCTTGATGAACATGGTATTACACCTATTGAACAGCTTATTTTTAAACGAGAACAATATCAGCATGTTTTTAATGAGTATTTAGAACAATATTTATAAATATCTAAATACTCATTTATTTTATTATTAACTTAAACCAATTGCCTCTTTTAACGGTTTAAGATAACGGCGGCTAACAGGAATTTGGCTGTTATTATGTAATATCAGTTCAGCTTGCCCATTATCGCCAAAAATAATTTCATTAACATAATCCATATTTACTAAATATTGACGATGGCAACGTACTAATTGTGTTCGTGTTTCTAAAGTCCGTAATGTCAATTCTGTAAAGCCTTCTTGGCCTTGGTTATTCGTCACATAGACACCGCTGAGCCTTGATGTTGCAAATACAGCCTCATCAATTGGCATTAACCAAATACGGCTATGCCCTGTACATGGAATACACTTTAAACGCTCTTCAGGTGGTGTTAAGAGATCGATATTTTGCTTATTGCCTTGGCGTAGACGATTTAATGTTTTGGTTAAACGTTCTTGCTCTAATGGCTTGAGTAAATAATCAAAAGCGTGCTCTTCAAAAGCCTGAATAGCGTACTCTTCAAATGCAGTTAAAAAGACAATATAAGGGCGATGTTCAGGATCAAGCATTGTGACCATTTCAAGGCCAGTAATGCGAGGCATTTGAATATCAAGAAAGACAACATCAGGCTTTTTGCGATGTATTTCTCCTATTGCTTCAATCGCATTACTACATTCACCAACAATATGAATATCCTTTTCAACTTCAAGTAAACAACGTAAGTTTTCACGAGCCAGTGGCTCATCATCAACGATTAATATATTCATTGTTATGTAACGTTATCCATGCTTTTTTCTAGAGGTAAGCAAATTTTCACCTTTGTATATTCATCGGCTTGGCATTCAACTAAAACACCATAAAGCTCGCCATAGCGTAATTTTAATCGTTTATCCACTAGTCTCATGCCTAAACCTAATTGATGCGATGGGCATTGAGGACGGTAAAGTCCGGCATTATCACAAATTTCTATAATGATTAAATGATGTTCTTGATGTGCTCTAATTGTAATCTTTCCTGTGTCTAATAACTGTGACGTTCCATGTTTAATTGCATTCTCGACCATCGGTTGAAGAGAAAAAGCCGGTAAGCGTGCATTAGCTAAGTTTTCAGGAATTTGAATATCAATTTGCAAACGTTCCTGAAAACGCGCTTTCTCGATTTGCAGATAGGCGTTTACATGTTCGATTTCGTCACTTAATGTCACCACTGCTTCTGGTCTTTTTAAATTTTTACGAAAGAAAGCAGAGAGAAATTGCACGAGTTGCTTTGCTTGCTCGCTATCACGGCGAATAACTGCTTGTAATGTATTTAGTGCATTAAAAAGAAAGTGAGGATTAACTTGCGCGTGTAGGAGTTTAATCTCTGATTCTAAAAGTGATTGCTTATTTCGCTCATATTGCCCAGCTAGAATTTGTGCAGATAATAGACTTGCGATGCCTTCACCTAAGGTACGATTAATAGAACTAAATAGGCGATTTTTAGCCTCATAAAGTTTTATTGTTCCAATGACTTGATTATTTTCACCTCTTAATGGAATAACTAAGGTCGAACCTAGTTTGCAATGAGGGGAAAGCGTACAGCGATAGGGGGTTTCATTACCATCAGCATAAACAACTTCATTATTATTAATGGCTTGTTTAGATTGATTCGATGAAATAGGTGTGCCCGGTAAATGGTGATCAGCGCCAATGCCAATAAAAGCGAGTAGCTTTTCTCTATCTGTAATGGCAACTGCACTGACTCTTAATTCCTGATAAATCACTTTTGCTACACGGGTACTATTATCTTGGTTAAATCCTTTACGTAAAATACCTTCAGTACAGACAGCGATTTTTAATGCTTGTGCTGAGAATGCACTGGTATATTTTTCAAATATAGCGCGTCTATCTTGTAATATTCGAATAAACATCGCAGCACCAACGGTATTTGCTACGATCATAGGAGCGGCAATATCTTTAACTAATGCAAGTGCTTCATTAAACGGACGTGCCAATAATAAGATGATGCTCATCTGTATTATTTCAGCAAAGAAGGTAACCGAAGCTGCGGTCCACGGGTTAAATATTCGATGCATCTGCCCATGTTTTACGTAATAACGGTGAACTAATCCACCAATTAATCCCTCGGCAATGGTCGATACCATACAGCTAAAAGCAGTCATGCCACCGAGTGAATAGCGGTGTAAGCCTCCCGTAAAGCCAACGAGAAAGCCGACGTAAGGGCCTCCTAGTAATCCGCCTAAGACAGAGCCAATAGCACGCGTATTAGCAATAGAATCATTAATATGTAGCCCAAAATAGGTGCCCATAATGCAGAAAATAGAGAAAATGACATAGCACATCAACTTATGTGGTAGTTTTATCGTGACCTGTAAAAGTGGCGTAAATAGCGGTGTTTTGCTTAAAAACCAAGCAATAATTAGATAAACGCACATTTGCTGTAATAACAGCAAAATAAGATCAAATTCATACATAAGTATTGAGTACCGTTATCTTTTCTATCTGATAAATATAAAAAGTTCAGATAAAACGGGGATATTAATTAGACGATAAAGTTTGATATAAGAATAACTTAATCGCACTATCAAAGAAAATATTCCTTTGCATCAGTGATCTGGCGCACAAAATTCTTAAAGAAAATCTGAGTTATTGTGTAATATAACTCTGTCAGTGAGTGTTCTACTTCACTATTAAGGTCTAATCGTTATATGAAAAAAAGAGCCATTTATCTTATTTTATTAATGCTAATACTAATTGCATTAGCCATACTTTTCCGCGCGCATAATCAATATTTATTATTGCAAGGAGAAGTCGACGCTCCAGAAGTCATTGTTGCCTCTAAAGCCAAAGGTCGTGTTATTGAGCGTCATATAGAGCGAGGTGATGATGTCAAAAAAGGGCAATTAATGATCACATTAGAAAGCCCTGAACTCAATGCCCAAGTTGCTGCACTTGAGGCCGCCAAAGCACAAGCACAAGCTCAATTAGATTTGTCATTACATGGCACAAGAGAAGAGAGCATTCGGAATTTAGAAGCTGTTTTATCTCAAGCTAAAGTAGAAGCTGCAAATGCGGCAAGAGATTATCAGCGTATTAGCGCTGTGGCTAACCAAGGTTATGTCTCAGCAACCGAACTGGATAATGCGCGCCGTAGTCGTGATGTTGCATCACAACGTGTCAGAGGCGCTCAAGCAGAATTGGATGAAGCCAAAAATGGCGATCGCATTGAATTACGTAATAAATACACCGCAGCAGTGCAACAGGCTGAACAACAACTTATTGAGTTGAAGATCCAACAAAACGACTTACAAGTTAAAGCACCAGTAGATGGCGAAGTCGGTCCTATTCCTGCGGAAATAGGTGAACTTTTTAATGCCAATAGTCCACTTGCTACCCTTATTCGTATTCCTGATGCTTATTTTGTTTATAACCTTCGTGAAGACATCTTAGCGGATATTCGCAAAGGTGATCGTATTACTATCACGGTTCCTGCATTAGGTAATAAAGAGGTAGAAGCTGAAATTCGCTATATCGCTCCAATGGGTGACTACGCAACAAAAAGAGCGACAAGAGCAACGGGTGATTTCGATTTAAAAACGTTTGAGATCCGACTGTATCCTGTGACGCCAATTGAAGGGCTTCGCCCCGGTATGAGTGCATTATGGCGTTGGGATAAATAAGGACAAACAATGAGAGTAAAGGCAGCTTGGCGTGGCTTTAGTAGCGCATTTTCACGAGAAACACATATGGCAGTTCGTAGCCCAGTTTTTCACTGGCTAAGCTGGCTATTTCCATTGATGTTGTTCACGTTAATTAGTGCTAACTTTTCTGAAGGTACACTGCTGAATTTACCAGTTTCGGTGATCAATAACGATAATAGTCCGTTATCAAGAACACTGATCAGAGACTTAAATGCAGGCTCTCATGCGCAATTAAATACGCTAGATGGCAATCCTCGAACAGCAATGGAACGGCTTGGTAGCGCAAAAGATTATGCGATACTCACCATTCCTCGACACTTTGAAAGCAAGGTATTAGCAGGAAAGCAACCTACTACACGTATGTATTACAACGGGTTGTATTATGCAGCAGGGAGTTATGCAATACAGGATTTTAGTGGATTAATTGCAGAGCTTAATGCGCAATATCGTACTGTTTTAGCTCAAGAGATGAATAAACCTGTTCCTCCATTGGCAAAAGTGACTCTCTCATATGACAGCTTATTTAATGCCAGTGGCAGTTATATTTATTATCAGCAATTTGCAGCTACTATTCATATGCTCCAACTATTTGTCGTGACCTGTACGATTTATTCGTTATCACGCGGTAATATGCTACTGAATATTAAGCCTTTCACATTTGCCCTTATTGGTAAACTCAGCCCTTACACCTTGTTTTTCTTAACCTTGTTAATTGTTGAATTGGCGGCATTAGTGCATTTTTCGGGGGCGAAGGTGAATGGTAATCCGCTATATATGGTGTTGGTGGGGTTCTTCTATATTATTGCGGCTCAAAGTGTAGGGTTATTGCTCTTTGCGTTTACCAATAGTGCGATAACAGCATACAGTATGATAGGTATGTTGGTGAGTATTGCATTGGCATTCTCAGGTATGGCTGTACCTGAACTTTCAATGATCTTACCTGCACAGATTATTTCTAATTTAGAGCCATTAACTCACGCCTTAAATGCCATGTTTGATATCTTCTTAAGAGAAGTATCACTACAAGGTATTTTATATGTTTGTTCGCTCTTGCTGATTTATCCTTTTGCTATCGCCTTCTTAGTTCGCAAACGTATTTTTAAACGATTGGAATTACAGGTAGGTGTTGCATGATGCAGATGTATTTCCAAACTTTTAAGCGCGTTCTATTGGGTATGTTAGAAAAACCGATGTGGATGCTACTTATTGTTTCCCTATGTATTATGAGTTTGGTGTATGCCAAACCAGTTTTATGGGATTTACCTGTGGCAGTGATTAATCAAGATCATAGCCCCGCAAGTTATTCACTTATTCGGGCATTAAATTCCACACCTAAATTAAGCATTAAAAATTACGATAATTTAGATGAAGCTCGTCACGATATGATTATGCGTGAGCTTTTTGCCATCATTATTGTTCCAACTGATTTCGAGAAGAAATTATTGAATGGTAAAGATGTCACTGTTCCAGTCTTTGGTGATGCTACAAACCGCCTCGCTAGCGGGCAAATTCAACAAGAATTGATGTTGGCATATCAACAGTTATTAGATTCTTACAATGGGCGCATTTTACAAAATGCGGGCTTTAGTGTTGAACAATCGAAAATTCTATTAAAGCCTATTCAGGGTGAAACCATAGCGATGTATAACCCAGGGGTAAGTTTTGCTGCAATTATTTTCCCAGGTTTATTAGTCATGTTATTACAACACTCGCTTTTAATTGCTTGTGTCCGTGTCAGTATTGCAGTGAGAAGTACGCCAAAAGGAAAGCCACCATTAGCGGTTTATTTAGGGGCTTTATCTGCACTTATTCCTATTTGGTTATTTTTATCTGCTGTATTCTTTGCATTATGGCCTTGGGTATTAGGTTATCGCCAAGAAGCTCCCCTTTACCAAGTATGGATGCTTACTTTCCCATTCCTATTGGCTGTATTAGGTCTTGGCAAGCTCATTACAGAGTGCTTACGCAGTGTCGAAATGATTTACCTGACACTGGCGTTTGTCACAACACCGGTATTCTATATTTCCGGCACAATTTGGCCATTACAAGCGATGCCTGACTGGGTATTTGCAATCTCATCCGCATTACCTTCTACATGGGCAGTAAACGCTATGGCTGGTATTAATCAAATGGGATTATCATTCCAAAGCATATTGGGTGATATTGTGATGATGCTGGTTCTAGGCGTGATTTACACTGTGTTAGGTGTGCTGGTGGGTATGTTACGTAATGGTGAGTTGAGACATATTACGCACCAATTTAAACATTGGTTACATCATCGCGGTTCTAAATAGATTATAGCTCGAAAAATATTCAAGATTAATTTAAATGAGAGACCTGTTAATGCTAATTATGGTTTGCTTAGAACTCGATATACAATTTACTTTGAAAGAATAAATCCACTCTATCATAGATTAAATAGAGTGGATAAAAGACTTATTCAACCAACTCTAATCCTGCTAGCTTGCGCCAATAGCCATTACAGTCATGGTGATGAATTGTTGTCAGTGGTTGTTGACCTTGTTCATTTTGGCGAAATTGTTGCAAGGTATCAAAAATAGCATCAGATTCAGGAGATAAACGGATAATATCCACTAAACCTGTCATTGATGTTTGATCGTTACCCAAGTTATAACAATAGCCACTTTGTGTTTGAATACCATTAAGAACAAATACTTGCTGATTTTCTTGTGAGAGTACTTCACGGCCTTGAGGATATTTTTGACAGCAGGTTTCACAGTCATCTTTAGAGCGATTTTCAGAACGAGCAGTAAAACAGCGCGCTGAATAAGCTAAAGGAAGATGCCCATAAGCCAGTACTTCAACCTCAAACTTATCTCTAATACCTAATGTTTCACATTGGGTTAGGAGGTTGCTTAACCATTCGCGAGAAAGCTCAACAGGCATACACCATCGCATCATTCCTTGTTTATGCAACAAACGTAACGCATAAGCGTTGTAGCAATTAAGCCCGTGACCTGCCACAAAAGGGAGATGACGCTCGTAAAGCATATTGATCACACCAAAATCATGCGCTTCAACTAAAAACTCACCGTTATCAACTAACTTAGCAATTTCTTTTAATTCAGAAGGTGCTTGTAATAACGCTAAGGTAGAAAGAACCACTTGCTTACCACTTTTAGCCACTTCTTTGGCGAGGTTGATCCAATCTTGAGGCTTGGTTTCTCGGCGTTTACTACAAACTGTTTCACCTAGATAAATAATATCAGCATCACTATGTTTTGCTTTTTCATAGAACGCTTCAAGTGCTTCTTTTTGCCAATAATAAAGTACAGAGCCTAATGCATATTTCATTTTCTTATCCTTATTATTGCCATTTACGGTGGTAAGCACCCAATGTCGTTTGTGTCCCTTCTGAAATTTTTCCTAATGCGTTCATCCAACGAGGATTAGTACTAAAGCCTTGAGGATCTTTTTTGCATTGATCGATAGCTGCACGCCAAACCCTTGCAACTTCAGTAACATAAGCAGGACTACGTTGACGACCTTCAATTTTGACGGATGCGATATTCATCGCCATTAACTCTGGTAATAGTGACAGAGTATTGAGGCTCGTAGGCTCTTCTAGTGCGTGATAACAGTGGTCATCAACAAAATAGCGTCCTTTGCATAAGGTTGGATAACCTGCATTCTCATTGGGTGAATAGCGATCGATAAGTACGTCATTAAGGCGAGACTCCATTCCTTGTGGTGTCTGTTGCCAACGTACAAAACGAGCAGGAGAGCAAGCACCTACGGTATTAGGGGATTCACCAGTTAAATAAGAAGAAAGATAGCATCGACCTTCAGCCATAATACATAAGCTACCAAAGGCAAAAACTTCTAAAGGTACTGGACTAGTTTGTGCTAACTGTTTTACTTGATGAATAGATAGAACACGAGGAAGAACAATACGAGCCACATCAAAGTTACGTTGATAAAATTCAATAGCTTGTGTATTGGTTGCAGAAGCTTGTACTGAAACATGGCGCTCAATATGAGGATAACGCTCCGCAGCATACTCTAACATGGCGATATCCGCCAAAATAAGAGCATCAGCACCTAAAGATGCTGCCATATCAACTGCTTTTTGCCAGCGTTCAAATCCATCAGGGTGAGCAAAGGTGTTTATTGCAATATGCAATTTTCGCTGGTGGCGGTGAACATAATTAACCGCTTCTTGTAACTTCTTTTCTGTGAAATTTAAACCCGCAAAATGTCTTGCATTAGTATCATCTTTTAAACCGATATAAACGGCATCCGCACCATTATCTATGGCCGCTTTTAAGGCAGGTAAATTACCCGCTGGGCACAGCAATTCCATCTTCACTTCCCTTTAGAAATTAAGAATGATCAGAAATTGTAATGAGCAAGATAAAAAAAGGTTTTGATTTAGGGCAGAGAACTCTGTTTTTTGCTTAAGTAAAATCAAAGAACTCAAAATGTGAACAACGGATTAACCGAATATTGATATAGGATCGCAGAATATCTGTCTATATCTGGCACAATAGCCCGTAATTTTATTTATAGGAGTCCGAACGTGTTTAACAAAATTCGTACCCATTTGGTTAAAGAAGGGCCTCGTTTTTTACGTTACCCTTTACAAGTTACCCCATTTGCTCTGCAACGCGATATCTTAGAACAGTTTTTAAGTTGGCAGTTTCGTGAGTCGTTAGCTGAAGGTGATTTACACTTTTTAGAAGATAAGTGGCTAAAAGTTGAGATAAGAGACTTACATTTACAGTGGTTTATCAGTGTTCGTGATGATAAATTAGTGGTTAGTCGCTTAGAAAAAGAAGATGTCAGCTTTAGCGGAAATGCTAATGATCTTATTTTAATTGCTGCTCGTAAAGAAGATCCTGACACCTTATTTTTCCAACGCCGTCTACAAATTGAGGGTGATACAGAACTCGGGTTATATGTTAAGAACCTGATGGATGCAATTGAATTAGACTCAATGCCATCTGTGTTGCGTTTTGGTTTATTACAACTGGCTGAGTTTGTAAAAAGTGGGCTTCAAGAAGAAAAAGAAGACACTCTGCACAGCCATGAACTGAGCTCAACTTCATGCTAATACGTGTTGAAATTCCCGTTGATATTCCTGCAATTGATAACCTTTTACGCCAAGCATTTCCGACAGGTGCCGAAGCTGATTTAGTCGGACATTTACGTGAAGAAGGTTTGTTAACATTAGGCATGGTGGCAATTAGCGATGAAGGCCAATTGATTGGCTATATCGGTTTTACACCTGTTGATATTGATGGAAAAGATTGCCAGTGGGTGGGGCTTGCTCCACTTGCTGTTGCACCTGATTTCCAAAACCAAGGTATTGGACGTCAACTGATTAATGAAGGGCTAGATAGCCTAAATGAATTTGGTTACGGTGCCGTTGTGGTGTTGGGGGAGCCTGAGTATTATCAAAAATCAGGTTTTATTCCAGCTAAGTCACAAGGTTTACATTGCAAATGGCCTGATACAGAAGAGGCTTTTCAGCTTTATGCGTTAGAAAATGGCAATGTTGATGACATCCATGGTTTAGTCAACTATTCACCATTGTTTGACCAATTTAGCTAAATTTATTTATTCCGTATTAAATACAGTGCAATGTCTGAAGGCTGGTCAATGATCAGCTTTTCTTTTTGCGTCTTTTTCAACTGTTTTAACTGGTATTCAAGTTGAGAAGCACGCTGTCTGTTGCCTACCTGACAATGAAATTCTAATAATAAAGGGCCTTTACCTTTCAGTGCCTTAGCGCCCGTCCCATTCTGATGTTGTTGAAAACGTCTCTCAACATTTGTCGTGATCCCTGTATAAAGAGAACCGAGACGATTTCTAACAATATAGAGTGACCACATTGTTTCCGTCATCATTTTTTCCTTTTCGTGCTACTTTCTCTTTTGATAAATAATACTTCTTAATTTTTTAAGTGAGTAATTTATCGTTTTATCAAAATGAAATCTATTAGATATATCAATATGTTGTGAAATATTTGTGACGGTAAGTTCTATGATTTAAAAAATAATATTCAATTTTTTTGAATATGAACAGCAATTATTGCTAATTTTAAAGTTAAACTAAAGCGCATAATATGATCCACATCACAGAGAGACACTCCGCGATACCTAACAAAATTAGAATTTACTTGGAGTTTATTATGAAAAAATCTACATTAATCGCTGCTACATTAGCTTTAAGTGCTATTTCATTCGGTTCAATCGCATCTGATAGCGTATCAAAAAGTCCTTCAGTGAATGGTGAGTATATTACAATCACAGGTAGCGACACTTTAGATGGTTTAACAACTAAGATTGCCCAAATTGCAAAAGATGAAGGTGCAAAAGGCTTTAAAGTTGTAGGCGCTACAGGTGATGATTACCTCACTGTAAATGCTGAAATTTATCGTTAATTTTAACTATTCCCGATAAATAACCTGTAATAAGAGACACGCGGCAAGACGCTCGTTTTGGTGATATAATTATCAACTAAACAGCGTCTCTTTTTGTATCTATACAGGTATATTATGTCTTCTTCAGACTCACTCAAAATAATTAAACAATATATAAGTGGCAACCATGTGTTCACCTTATGTACAACACGTTCATTGAATGATATTTGGTGTGCTAATTGTTTTTATTGGTTTGATGAAAATCAGATGAGGCTTATTTTTCTTTCTGAAAATAAAACACGTCATGCTCAAATGATGCAGGAAAACTTATTAGTTGCAGGAACTATCAGTACTCAGGAAATTGCGGTATCAGATTTACAAGGTGTTCAATTCACAGGGTCTGTTTCTTTACTGACTGGTAAGGACGACATCAACGCAAGAAAACATTATTGTTTACGCTTTCCTGTCGCATTAGTCGCCATCCATGTGCCTTTATGGGAACTACAATTGCAAGAAATTAAGATGGTGAATAACCCATTAGGTTTCGGTACTAAGCTCTATTGGCAACGTGATTAAATTTATTTATTCTTAACTTTTCACTATTCCCAAAAATAATGATTTTTTTGCTCCCATCCTTTTAAAGACATACAAGAGGTATAGAAGATTTTTCTGTCTTCTTGGTTAATGTCTTCAACATAGCTTTCTGTCATTGGTACACGTTCAGTGTAGGTTTTTTTATCACCGCAGTGGTCTTTATCATCTTTGCGGCAAGTCTTTTGTACATCACGATAAACAGTACGTTGTAGCACTTCTTTGCGAATAGGGTAACGAGTATTGGCATCAAATTCACAAAGCATTTTAGCTTCTTGTAATGTGTAATCTGATGAGCCTTTTGGCTCCCAAGTACTGCTACAACCAGAAAGTAAGATTATTGAAAATAAAGAAAAAAGTGCTAATTTCATATCGAATATCATCATAAAAAGAATAGTTAAGAGTGTTAATAATAAAACAAAACTAATCACTTTGACTATCTTTTTTGAAAATGATTCGCATTTGATAACGGAGGTGATTAAATGAGAATGATGAAAGGAAAAGTCTATTACTAAATTTACCCCAATAACTGGATAACCAATTACTGGGGGGATTAATTCGAAATATTCAGAAGGTAATTGTTAGTTAGCATATTGATCTTTTAGTTTAGAGAAATTATCAATAATCCATTTTTTAACTTTATCTCTTCCTTGTATAGATGACGGAAGATGTTCATTAATCATCCATTCAATCACTTTCTTTGAATGTAAAGATAATTCTTTATTATCAGTATTTCTAAATGAATTTATTAAATGTAAAACTTCATATCCTTCATGTCGACTAAATCTAGTTGCATCATCTTTAGTTTTTGAAGGATCATCTCCTGGAACCGCGTTCCAAGAATATCTATAAGCTAAATCAGATTTTTTCATGTTATTACCTCTATATACGTTTTATGGGTTAACTAAAATTAGAGTTTTACTTTAATCTATGAATAACCTGATTACTGCTACCACGCCACAGTAATGCGGGATCATAAAGTTCTTGTTCGAACTTCCCATCAATCAGCACGTTAATGTAACTAACGACTTCTTGCTGCTCTGGGGTCAAGTCTGCCAGCAAATAGCCTGTCCAAACCCAAATGTCTTTTTCAGGACATTCGGCTTTGACTCGTTTTACTAAGTGCAAAATTGTAGATAGATTTTGCGGATGTAAAGGATCACCCCCTGAAAGTGATAATCCTTGTCGTTTAATTCGACTATCTTGAAGATCGGCAATAATCTGATCTTCCATCTCTTGTGTAAATGGCTTGCCTGACGTTAATGACCATGTTGATTTGTTATAACAGCCTCGACATTGGTGTATGCACCCTGCAACAAACAGGGTGCAACGAGTACCGGGGCCATTGACAACATCAACAGGGTAATATTGATGGTAATTCACACTCTTAACCTAACTGACCATTTGCCAGATGTTTTACACGACGCTTAACTTCTTCTTGTTTACCCGCATTAAATGGACGTGAATCTGGGCTACCTAAATATCCACATACACGGCGAATAACGGAAACTCTCGCTGGATTGTGATTACCACAACGTGGGCAAGTAAAGCCTTTGCTAGTACAAGAGAATTCACCGGTATAACCACAGTCATAACATTCATCAATAGGTGTGTTTGTGCCGTAGTAAGGAACACGGGTATAGCTATAATCCCACACATCCTCTAACGCTTTAAGGTTATGCTGTAAGTTTGGATATTCGCCGTAACAAATGAAACCGCCATTGGCTAATGGAGGATAAGGCGCTTCAAAATCCAGTTTGTCGTATGGATTTACTTTTTTCTCAACATCTAAGTGGAAGCTATTGGTGTAATAACCTTTATCCGTTACACCCGGTAAAATACCGAATTCAGCTGCATCTAAGCGACAGAAACGATCACATAAGTTTTCACTTGGTGTGCTGTAAAGGCTAAAACCATAGCCAGTTTCTGCTTTCCACTGATCTGTTGCTTCACGCAGACGATTAATAATTGCGACAGCTTTTTCCCTTAAGGTCTCATCATCAAAAACGTGTTTTTGGGTACCAAACAGTGCATTAATGGTTTCATGAACACCGATATAACCTAATGAGATTGATGCTCTGCCATGTTTAAAGATTTCAGCTACATTATCATCTGCTTTTAAGCGAACACCACAAGCACCTTCCATATAAAGGATTGGGGCAACACGCGCCTTGACGTTTTCTAAACGAGCAATACGAGTCATCAGTGCTTTTTTCGCTAACTCAAGACGATCATCAAGTAGCGACCAGAATGTCGCTTCATCACCTTGAGCTTCAATAGCAATACGTGGCAAGTTCAGGCTGATAACACCGAGGTTATTACGACCTTCATGGATCATCTCACCATTTTCCTCATAAACACCTAAGAAGCTACGACAACCCATTGGCGTTTTAAATGAACCTGTTACTTTAACGACTTGATCGTAATTTAAGATATCGGGATACATGCGTTTACTTGCACATTCAAGTGCAAGTTGTTTGATATCGTAGTTAGGGTCACCAAATTTATGGTTTAAACCATCTTTAATGGCAAAAACGAGTTTAGGGAAAACAGCTGTTTTACGGTTTTTGCCTAAACCAGCCATACGATTTTCAAGAATAGATCGTTGAATTAAACGCGCTTCTTTTGACGTACCAAGGCCAAAACCAAAAGTGACAAATGGTGTTTGCCCATTAGCTGTATGCAGTGTATTAACTTCATACTCTAAAGATTGGAATGCGTCATAACACTCTTTTTCAGTGCGCGCATTTGCATAGGCTTCTTTATCAGCAATTTGCCACTCTTGCGCTACTTTATAGTGTTTGTCATAACTTGATTTTACAAACGGCGCTAATACTTCATCGATACGATTTATCGTTGTACCGCCATAAATATGGCTTGCCACTTGTGCGATAATTTGTGCAGTTACTGCTGTTGCTGTTGAAATAGATTTAGGGGGTTCTATTTCCGCATTTCCCATTTTAAAGCCATTGTTTAACATGCCTTTAAGGTCAATTAGCATGCAGTTAAACATAGGGAAAAACGGTGAATAATCGAGATCATGATAATGAATTTCACCACGCTCATGAGCGAGTACCACATCTCTTGGCAGGATATACAATTTTGCGTAATGTTTAGCCACAATACCCGCAAGTAAATCACGCTGGGTAGGGATAACCTTACTGTCTTTATTCGCATTTTCATGAAGAATAGAGACATCACTTTGTTCGATAAGACCTCGAATTTCCTGAGTTAGTCTTCCACGTTGCTCACGAGCAACATCTCGGTCATGACGGTATTCAATATAGGCTCTGGCGACATCTTTATGTTCACCAGCCATCAGCTGATTTTCTACGGCGTCTTGGATCTCACGGATATCGACATTCGAACGTCCTGCGAGAGATTGTGAAACAGATTCAGCGACGGATACGCAATAATCATCATCAGTGATCTCACAAGCTACGGCGGCTCTTTTGATAGCATCACTGATGCGGGTTTGGTCAAAAGAGACTTTACATCCGTCTCGTTTTATCACTATGGTTTTCACAATCTTGCTCCTTAACTATTTATCCACAGGCTCAAATCCCATAAAAACAGGTGATGGCACAGCATTCAGGCTTATTGTGGATAAGATGTGTATAATTACTATATGTTGTAGGTCGGTATGTATTAAAGCACAATATATAGTAATTGGAAGGGAAATAATCTTCATTAAAACTGATCTACATCAAGGTATTTTTGCTACGTCAGGCATCAAGAGGGATTGGCTGAATTGTAAATATGTGCCAAAAATAGAAGTGACAAATTATTCATCAAAAAGTGAGAACATAAAAAAAGCAAAGTGCTCATAAAGAGACCTTTGCTTTTTTATGGCTTGCTGTTGAGACGAAATTAACGGATAGCGATAACTTCGATTTCTACTTTTGCATCTTTTGGTAAACGTGCAACTTCAACACAAGAGCGAGCAGGGAATGCAGCGTTATGTTCTTTGAAGAATGCTTCATAAGCAGCATTGATTGTACCGAAATCATTTAAATCTTTTACGAAAACAGTGGTTTTGATGATATTAGCAACAGTTAAACCTGCTTTTTCAATGATTGCTTTTACGTTTTCTAAAGATTGACGAGCTTGTTCTGCTGCATTATCAGAAACAAATTCACCGGTTGCAGGATCAACAGGCAATTGACCTGAAGTGATCACTAAATTACCTAAATCAACGCCTTGTACATAAGGACCAATCGCAGCAGGGGCTTTATCGGTATTAATTTCGTAAGACATGTAGGACTCCTGTTTTTATAAGATTAACGCTAACATTTGATTAGTGTGGCGCTATTATAGCCAGTGCTTTAGGTTAGCAATATGACAGATATCAGGCTTTATCATAAAGTCTGTAAGTATAAAAAGAAAATAATTGTAGAATTTTCTTGTGTTTTACATGGTTTTTTATCCATGAAAATGGCTAATTTGTAGCAAATTTTTTTATAAAAAAAGATTATGGGCGATTAGTATTTTTTAGAGAGAGGATATTATGTGTATTAAGAGGGAATTTATTCTATTTTTATTAAAAAACGCTCTACTCGAAAGAGCAGAGCGTTAAAAGAATTAACGAATAACCGCGTGGCGTTCGAACTCTTTTTCACAGTACTTGCAGGTTAATACAACATCTGAAGCCATTTTTTTGACGCGGAAACTACTTTGCACTGGCTCGTTGTGGCTAATACAGTTGCTATTAGGACAAGGCACCACATCTTCAAGCAATTCTGGCAAACTTAATGCCATCTTATTAACGACTTGATAATCATCGATGATATTAACAGTGGCTTGAGGCGCATACATTGCTAAACGGTTTGCTTGCTCAGAGGTTAAAAAGACATTTTCGATTTTAATTAAGTCTTTTTTACCTAAATTTTCTGAAGGTAAATTAAAACCTACAGTTATTCTTTCATCAGTTTCTGTTAAGCGAAATAGTGAAAGAATTTTAAAGCCCACCTGCGCTGGAATATGATCAATAACAGTCCCACGTTTGATAGCTTCAACTTTTAGTTTGTGATCATGTGTCATGGTGTGCTCCTTATTAAAGAACTAAGTTTTTATTCAGAACTAAGGCAAGTAATGCCTGACGTGCGTAGATACCGTTACCAGCTTGTTGAAAATAATAAGCGTATGGTGTTTTATCTACATCAGTCGTGATTTCATCGATACGTGGCAGTGGGTGTAGGATCTTAAGGTTATCTTTCACATTCACAAGATCTGCACTGGTTAAGATAAATTGTGCTTTAACATTTGCGTATTCAGATGGGTCTAAACGCTCTTTTTGTACGCGTGTCATATAAAGAATATCCAGCTCTGGCATCACTTCATCTACTGTTTCATGCTGGCTATATTCAACTCCATTTTCTTCCAGCAAGTGAAGAATATGCTCTGGCATGGCGAGTACTTTAGGGGCGATAAAATAGAGATGATTACCTTTAAATTTCGCCAATGCTTGTGCCAGTGAATGCACTGTTCTGCCATATTTTAAGTCACCGACCATTGCAATATTGAGGTTATCTAAGCGGCCTTGTGTCTCTTGAATAGTAAACAAATCTAGTAAAGTCTGTGTTGGATGCTGATTTGCTCCATCACCTGCATTGAGTACTGGAATATCGCCAGCAAACTCAGAGGCTAAACGTGCAGCACCTTCTTGAGGATGACGAATAACAATGGCATCAGCATAAGTGCGAAGAACCGAAATGGTATCCGCTAATGTTTCGCCTTTTTTACCCAGTGAAGTGTTACTTCCATCAGAAAAACCGACAACTGATGCGCCTAGACGGTGAATAGCTGTCTCAAATGATAAGCGAGTGCGTGTTGATGCTTCAAAAAAACAGCTCGCGATCACTTTGTCTTTCAACAATTCGTTATTAGGTTGCTGTTTGAGTTTATTAGCAACGTGAAGAACAGACTCCAAATCTTCCCTGTCCAGATCATTGATGGAGATAATATGCTTTTGGTAGAGCGGATTAGTCATTAGAGTTCTCCTTTGGCGATGAATTGTGCGATAGATGGTTTTTTATAGGCCAAAAAAAACCCCTCAATAAGAGGGGTTTTAAAAAATTGGGCTATTGGAAAAAAGAGAATGCGCTTGCGACCAGTTAAGGTGCTTGTTTTTGTTACGAATTGGAATAGGCGCTGTTTCATCTTTCCTCCTGACAAATTGTGGCGCATTATACGCATCTTAGAGTTGCACGCAAGCGTTTGCTTTTATTTTTTACAAAAAAAAATTTTTTAATTTAAAAATCAATAAGCTTGGGATAAAACGAAGAAAACACCTATTTTTTCATAAATAAAAAAATAGGTGTTTTGCATGATTATGTATTTTAGAAAGGATTTGCAAGAGTTGCTACCATCACCGCTTTTATGGTGTGAAGACGATTTTCTGCTTCATCAAACACAATGCTGTGTTTTGATTCAAAAACCTCATCAGTAACTTCAAAGCCACCATAGAGATTAAATTCTTCAGCTAATGCTTTACCCATCGTTGTTTCTTCGTCATGAAAAGCGGGTAAACAGTGAAGGAATTTGACGTCTGGATTTCCGGTTAATTTTATAACATCCATATTGACCTGATAAGACTTAAGTAAAGCGATACGCTCTTTCCAAACCTCTTTTGGTTCGCCCATAGAAACCCACACATCCGTGTAAAGAAAATCAGCATTTTTAACACCTTCAGACACATTTTCAGTTAGCGTAATATTTCCGCCATTTTTCTTAGCAATCTCTTGGCATTGAGCCACTAAACCTGCTTCAGGCCAACATGCTTTAGGTGCGACTAAACGTAAATCCATACCTGTTAATGCCGCTGCTTCCAGCATGGTATTTCCCATGTTGTTACGAGCATCACCAAGGTAAGCAAATACCGTTTCTGATAATGGTTTAGCTTGATGTTCAGTGATAGTCAGCAAATCGGCTAATAACTGTGTTGGGTGAAATTCATTGGTTAAACCATTCCAAACAGGTACTCCTGAATATTGTGCAAGTGCATCTACCGTTTTTTGTCCGTAGCCCCGATATTGAATACCATCATACATACGGCCTAATACTCTCGCGGTATCTTTTATCGATTCTTTATGTCCAATTTGGCTTCCGCCTCCTAAATAAGTCACTCTTGCGCCTTGATCAAATGCAGCGACTTCAAACGCGCAACGGGTACGTGTTGAGTCTTTTTCAAAAATCAGTGCGATATTTTTTCCAGTAAGATATTGAGTTTCTTGACCAGATTTTTTGGCTTTTTTCAATTGAGCTGACAATGTAAGAAGTTGTTGAATTTCAGCAGGTGAAAAATCAAGTAAACGTAAGAATGATTTTTGATAAAAAGGGTTCATAGGGTGATATCCTGTTATTGAATTTATATTCAATTTATATCAATAAATATTCATCATCAACCCCTGAGGGGAAATTTTAATTTAAACAGTCTGCGATAAGGACATCATTATTAAGTATGGAGTGTTGATCCTGCCTGTGGGAGAATAAACAAGATACCTTTTCAGACTATTGCGGAGCATGATTATGGCGGACAGCAAAGAGTTAGCAGAACAACGTGAAGAAACACGTCTTATTATTGAAGAATTACTGGAAGATGGCAGTGATCCTGATGCACTGTATGCCATTGAGCATCATATTTCCTGTGAAGATTTTGAAACACTAGAAAAAGCAGCTGTTGAAGTTTTTAAATTAGGTTATGAAGTGACTGAGCCTGAGGAAATTGAAGTTGAATCAGGTGAGATTTTAGTTTGCTTTGATGCAGTGAGTGAAAGTGGTTTGAATGCTGAACTTATTGATGCTCAAGTTGAGCAACTAATGAATTTAGCTGAAAAAATGGGTGTCTATTACGATGGTTGGGGTACTTATTTTGAAGATCCTGACGCAGAGTATGATGATGAAGAGGGTGAAGACGACGAAGAAGAAGACGAGTCTGATAAGTCATCACGCTTACATTAATTTTTGCTAAATGTTGTCCTTTTGTACCTGATTTATCAGTGCAATATAACACCAGCCACAAAATTATTGCTTTGTGACTGGTGTTATTGTTTTTAAGGTAATCTTATTAGTCCATTACGCCAAACTTACCATTGTCATAATCATCAAAAGCTTGTTGTAGCTCTTCTTGCGTGTTCATTACAAAAGGCCCTTGCCCTGCAATAGGCTCGTTAATCGGCTCACCTGTTAGAATTAAAACAATGGTGTCACCCATTGATTCTAATGTCAGTGTATCGCCATGATTATCTAGCATTACCATATCGTGTTGACGTGCAATTTCACTGTCATTGATATGTACGGCACCTTTTACTACAAACAGCATTGCATTATGACCTTCAGGAATACTGTAATGTGAAACACCTGCGCGATTCAAACGTAGATCCCATACATTCAGCGGTGAGTAGGTCATTGCCACACCTTGTGTATTGGCATAATTACCTGCAATTACTCTGACATAACCTTGGTTGTCCGGTAATTCAACATGAGGGATATCCTCTGCTTTCAGCGCCTGATAACGAGGCTGTGTCATTTTGTACGCTGTTGGCAGATTCACCCAAAGTTGCACCATTTCCAATACACCGCCTTCTTTGGTCATTTTTTCAGAGTGATACTCTTTATGCAAAATGCCAGAAGCCGCGGTCATCCATTGCACATCACCTGCGGTAATGGTTCCAGCATGACCTTTAGAGTCATGATGAGAAACTTCACCTTGATAGGCGATTGTTACGGTTTCAAATCCACGATGAGGATGTGCTCCTACACCACGAGCATTGGTAACAGGTTTAAACAGTGTTGGCTCGGCATAATCCATCAGCAGAAACGGGCTATGTTTTTCACCATTTTCCTGATAGGAAAATAAGGTGCTGACTGGAAAGCCATTACCTACCCAGTGTGAATTCGGCGCCGAATAAATATGATTAATCTGTCTGATAGTCATGATTGTTCTCCGAGTTAAGGAAAGAAACCGCAATAACCAAGACACAGAAGGAGGTAATACAGATTATTGCGATTTCTTAATGAGGCTGATCATAAAGTGTTCTCATGATGAACAAAATAGGGGGAATTTGTTGATGGTGTTCAAAAAAAATGAATGAATTTCTAAAAAGAAGATAAATAGGGATATTAATTGAATAGATATATTGGCAGTGAGAATTTTCACTCTTTTTGTATTTATCATACTCTTGTTTTGAGGCTAGACTGGGTATATCGAAAACAGGCAACATAGAATTTAATTATTCATTCTTTTTATTAAATGGTTATTTAAGAAATTAATTCGTAACTGAATATCGGTATAACCTAATTGATAGGCTCTTGTATATAATTCGATGGCTTTTTCATAATTTTGAGGTACTCCAAGGCCTTCTTCATACATCAGCCCCAAATTAATCAACCCACCAATTCCATCTTTATTTGCTGCATCTTGATATAGTTTGACAGATTGACTAATATCATGTTTTACACCAAAACCATGTTGATATAGTAATCCCATTGAATTCATTGCGGCGGGATCACCTTTTTTGATCGCTTCTTGATAATATATTATCGCTTCATCATATTTTTCTAATTCACTGTACAATATTCCCAAGCGAGTAAATGCAAAATAATTACCTGCTTGAATTGATGCGTTATACCATTTTTGGGCTAATTCTATATTTTGTTCAACCCCATTACCATGACGATATAGATCGCCTAAACTCATCATAGCACTACTTGAGTGATCTTTTTTAATTGCTATCTCAAACATCTCTTTTGCTTTTTTATAATTATTATTATATTTGTATAATATGCCTAGATTATAATTAGCAGATGATGAGCCGAGTTCTATTGCTCTCTGGTAAAGTAATATAGCCTCTTGTTCTTTATTATGATTTTGTTTAAGCATTGCCAGTTGATTAAATCCATCAGCATCATTTTTATCTGCTAAGAGTTGATAGATTTGTTCCGCTTTCTCTACATTTTTTTCAACTCCGGTACCCGTTTCATAGAAACGTCCGAGTACTAATAATGCTTTATTATCTCCCTGCGTTGCTAATATCTCACATGCAGAGAAGTTCTTTTCTTCGGCAATACATTTAATTTGAGGGGAGGAATAAGCCAATATGGGAATAGATAAAAATAATGTGACGATAATAATCTTGTAGTTTAATGTCATATAAAATTACCTGAAATAGATTTTATTAATGGTTAATTTAATCTATCTTCCATTAAAATGGAAACACTAAGCTCTGATTTCTTATGTTGGTGAGGAGTGCAACTCATAAAAAACGAGTAAAAATATAAGGTATGATAAAACAAAAAACTACATCCTTTCTTAGCAACAATAAGTCAGAATGTAGTTTATTAATATGTTTATTTCTTAAATCTTATTTGCTAGTGTCGCCACAACCGCCAATGATTTTAGAAATAGAAACTGCTGGGTGCAGTAAGTAGTCGTAGTTACAGTCTTTTTCTTTATTGTATACACTACCAGTACAACCAGTCATTACAGTAATTACAGAAGCAATAAGTGCAATTTTAACAAAGTTTTTCATGAAAAAATTCCTTTTAAATTTTAGAGTTATAAAAGCCAATGCATGACTTTATCTGCATAAAGATATTAAATTAGCTATAAATAGCAATATAAAAAAATCTCTTTTTTTAAATATAAAATAAGATAAATAATATTTTATTTAAGAAGGGGGATATAATTATCTAGAGTGAAATGAAAAACGATTTAAACTTGTGAATTTTAATAATATTTAAGATAAGAATTTTATTAATAATATTTTGATAATAATTAATTAAGAAATTAATTGTGAAAATAAGCATAGAAATATACTGTATTTATATCATTTTGATAAACAGGATTTGTGTTAATAGGTGCTATTTTTTGCAAATAAAAACCCGCATAAGAAATGCGGGTCAAGTAGAGCTTATTTGATTTATTGTATTACGTAGGGAACAGCAAGAACGCTTAAAGTGGCTTCACCATACGGATCTCACAATCACTATGTCCAGTGTTGCCTAATGCTTCATCAATAAATTCGAATCCTAGTTTTTCGTATAAACCAACAGCCGCTTTTAAGATATCTGTGGTTTCTAAATAGCAACGGCTAAAGCCTTGCTCTTTACCAAATTCAAGAGATTGCAGAACGATTTTTTTCGCAATACCTTTGCCTCGTAATTTGGATGAAAGGTACATTTTTTGTAGTTCACAAGTATTGCCATCGCCACCAGCAAGTGGTGCGACACCCCCTCCACCAACAACTTCTCCATCCATTTCAACAACCCAGTAAGCACTGCGTGGCTGATGATAAACTTCATAGAGGGTATCTAAAATTGGATCGGCAACCGCAAAGCCTTTATCGGCAGTTAAACCGTGCTCTGCTGAGACTTCACGAATAACACGTGCAATACCTGCGTTGTCTTTTTCTTCAATGGCTCGGATAACAATATTTGAGTTTATAGTTTGGGTTGCAGTCATAGTTGCACTCATCGTTTTCACTTATTAGTAGAATATTTTTTGATTATTTATTGAGAGAGCACCGGAAAGGAACTTCTTCATTGAAAGTAGCACGGATGGCTACAAAAACTATCTTAATTGATTAAGCGTGTTTGTAAACCGTTAGCCCCTCCTCTTTGCTTAACTTTCCACTTTATTTCTAGCGTTATATTTTAGTGAGTGATTAAATTTAAGCGAAAATAAGGGATGAAAGGGCGTATTGACGAGAATAGAACCGTAAATAATAAGAAATTAAGTGAAAAATGGTTTTATTTTCTGACTGAAAGAGACTAAGTAAAAACCCGCGATAAACGCGGGTTTTCATTATCAATATCAGGGTCTTTAAAGCGATAGTGCTTATAAAGAGGCGATAGAGACTTTCTGTGCGATTAGCTTCTCTTTTGCATTTAAGCATGTCGCTAAGCGTTCACGCTCTTTAGCAACGACCGCTTCTGGCGCACGGCTAACAAAGCCATCATTAGATAATTTGCTGTCTAAAGTTGCGATATCTTTCTCGACTTTTTCAAGCTCTTTATCTAAACGTGCAAGTTCTGCATCTTTATCGATAAAGCCTGCCATTGGGATCAGCAATTCTGCACCGCTAACCAGTTTATTAACTGATAATGGCGCTTCTTCACCTTCCGCTAATGGACGGATATCGGCTAAACGACCCATTGCTTTTAAGAAACCAATATTGTCACTAACGCGACGTTTCGCATTGTCATCGGCACCACGTAAGATAACTTCAAGTGGTTTACCCGGAGCAATATTCATTTCAGCACGGATATTACGAACCGCAACGATAACTTCTTTGATCCACTCCAGATCGTTCAGTGCTTGTTCGTCCACCAGAGAAGCATCGAATTCAGGGAAAGCTTGTAGCATGATGGTTTCACCTTCAATGCCTTTAACTTCCTTCACACGTTGCCAGATTGTCTCTGTGATAAATGGAATAATTGGATGAGCAAGACGCAGTAAGCCTTCTAACACTTCAATCAGTGTATGACGTGCTGCGCGTTTTTGTGCATCATTACCTTTGTGTACCGCAGGTTTTGATAGCTCAAGATACCAGTCACAGAATTGGTTCCAAGTGAACTCATATAAAATACCGGCTGCGATATCGAAACGATAGTTATCTAATGCTTCACGATAGGCTTTAACGGTATTGTTAAATTCAGCTAAGATCCAACGGTCAGCTAGTGAGAATGTCATCTCACCACCTTGGTAGCCACAATCTTGATCTTCCGTATTCATCAGAACAAAGCGGCTTGCGTTCCACAGCTTGTTACAGAAGTTACGGTAACCAGACAGGCGTTTCATATCCCAGTTAATATCGCGACCGGTTGAAGCTAACGCCGCTAAGGTAAAGCGTAGGGCATCTGTACCGTGTGCTTCAATCCCTTCTGGGAACTCTTTGCTAGTACGTTTAGCAATTTTTTCAGCCATTTGTGGCTGCATCATATTACCAGTACGTTTTTCTAACAGGTTCTCTAATGAAATACCGTCAATCATATCCAGAGGGTCAAGTACGTTACCTTTGGATTTTGACATCTTCTGGCCTTCTTCATCACGAATAAGACCTGTCATGTAAACCGTATTAAATGGAATTTGCGGTTTACCGTCTTCATCTTTGATAAAGTGCATGGTCATCATGATCATGCGGGCGATCCAGAAGAAAATGATATCGAATCCACTGACTAATACATTCGTTGGATGGAATGTTTTTAGTGCCTCTGTGTTTTCAGGCCAGCCTAATGTTGAGAATGTCCACAGTGCAGATGAGAACCACGTATCCAGTACGTCATCATCTTGGCGTAATGCGACATCAGCGGCGATATTGTTTTCACGACGAACTTCTTCTTCGTCACGACCAACATAAACGTTGCCTTGGTTGTCATACCAAGCAGGGATACGGTGACCCCACCACAGTTGACGAGAAATACACCAATCTTGGATATCATTCATCCATGAGAAGTACATGTTTTCGTACTGTTTTGGTACAAATTGGATATCACCATTTTTAACAGCTTCAACAGCTGGTTTCGCTAAAGGTGCTGCGCGAACATACCATTGGTCTGTTAATAAAGGTTCGATAACTACACCACCACGGTCACCGTAAGGCACGGTTAAATCGTGAGGTTTGATCTCTTCTAATAAACCTAAACGTTCAAATTCAGCGACCATTGCTTTACGTGCAGCAAAGCGTTCCATACCTTGGTAGGCTTCTGGAATGTCAGTGCTGTAAACGTCAGATTCAACACCATTGGTGTCTAATACTTCTGCGCTAACACGGATATTGCCATCAAAATCCATGATATTAATCATTGGTAATTGATGACGACGTCCAACTTCATAGTCATTAAAGTCATGAGCAGGGGTGATTTTTACGCAACCAGTCCCTTTTTCCATATCAGCGTGTTCGTCCGCTAAAATAGGGATGCGACGGTTAACGATTGGTAGAATAATTTCTTTACCAATTAAATCTTTATAGCGAGGATCTTCAGGGTTAACAGCAACACCTGTATCACCTAACATGGTTTCAGGACGTGTTGTTGCAACAATCAGGTAATCTTTACCTTCTGCTGTTTTTGCCCCATCCGCTAAAGGATAACGCAGATGCCACATAGATCCTTTAACTTCACGGTTTTCAACTTCAAGATCAGAAATCGCCGTGTGTAATTTAGGATCCCAGTTTACAAGGCGTTTACCACGGTAGATGAGATCTTCTTTATGTAAGCGAACAAAAGCTTCTTTAACCGCTTTAGATAACCCTTCATCCATTGTGAAACGTTCACGTTCCCAATCAACAGAGTTACCTAAGCGACGCATTTGGTTAGAAATGTTACCGCCTGATTCCGCTTTCCATTCCCAAATTTTGTCGATAAATGCATCACGACCGTAGTCATGACGATTTTTACCTTCTTCAGCTGCGATTTTACGCTCAACGACCATTTGAGTCGCGATGCCCGCATGGTCAGTACCTGACTGCCATAAGGTGTTTTTACCTTGCATGCGCTGATAACGGATCATGGTATCCATAATGGTCTGCTGGAAAGCATGGCCCATATGTAGGCTACCTGTAACGTTTGGTGGTGGGATCACGATACAGAAGCTTTCTTTCGTTGTATCGCCATTGGCTTTAAAGTAGCCGTTTTTTTCCCAATGCTGATACAGAGGTTGTTCAATCTCTGCTGGATTATATGTTGTGTCGAGCGATGGCTCTTTCGGTGCGGATTTATTTTCCATATTCTTTACGTATTCAATAGGTTGGCGGCGTAGCCATTGTCAAAGTAAAGCCGACGCTACGATAAATTTTATATCGTTCACGCGCCAACTGTTTCAATTGTTCATCAATAGGTACAAAGTCTATCACTTCATGGAAAGCTGTGGCAAAGTCTACGAATTGCGATTGCAAATTAATCAAGAGATCACGAGGTGCATTACCACGTTTTCCAGGCCAACATAATTCAACAGGAGAGCCATAACGAGGGCCTTCACCTGCAAGATTATGAGGAACAAACTGATGAGGTTCTCTTGCCCATAATGCCTCATCAAGCAATTCAGCTTGAGCCTGAGACTCACAAACCAACAAAATACGTTTGCCTAATCGCCAATGTTCAGCGGTAAGTTGACAGGCAAGCCACTCATGAGCCTGTAAATCATCGTGTATTGAAGGGTGTTCCATTAAATAAAACGTGGCGTTTTTCATGATATCCCGATAACAGAAGGGTATTGCGTTGCAATACCCTTCTTGGAGTCTGCTCTATTTACCATAATAATAGGGTAATACCTTAACCCTGATAATTATGCGGTATTAATCGTCGCTATTCAAACCCGCGCGATTAAGTAAGAACTGAGACAATAAAGAAACAGGACGGCCTGTTGCGCCTTTTGCCTTGCCAGAACGCCATGCTGTACCTGCAATATCCAAGTGAGCCCAGTTATATTTAGTCGCAAAACGCGCTAAGAAACAACCAGCAGTAATTGCGCCACCTAAACGGCCACCTGTATTTGCTAAGTCAGCAAAATTAGATTCGATTTGTTCATAAAACTCATCGCCTAATGGTAAACGCCAAGCGCGGTCACCTGCTTGCTCTGATGCATTCATTAATTCATGTGCTAATGGATTATGATTAGACATTAATCCGCTATAGTGATGCCCTAAAGCCACCATACAAGCACCTGTTAATGTTGCGATATCGACAACTAATTCAGGCTCAAAGCGCTCAACATAAGTTAATGTATCACACAGCACTAAACGGCCTTCAGCATCAGTATTTAATACTTCAACGGTTTGGCCTGACATGGTTGTTAAAATATCACCTGGGCGATAAGCTTTTCCACCCGGCATATTTTCACAACCCGCAAGTACACCAATGACGTTGATTGGTAACTGAAGTTCAGCAACAACACGCATCACACCGTAAACCGTTGCTGCACCACACATATCGTATTTCATCTCATCCATGCCATCAGCAGGTTTGATAGAAATACCACCCGAGTCAAATGTCAGGCCTTTACCTACTAATACGATTGGGCGAACTTCAGGATCTTTATTGCCTTTATATTCGATGATCGACATTAAAGATTCATTTTGAGAGCCTTGTCCTACCGCAAGGTAAGCATTCATATTGAGCTCTTTCATTTGTTCTTCGCCAATAACACGCGTAGAAACATTTGAAGATGAGTCTGCCAATTGACGAGCTTGAGACGCTAAATAAGCGGCATTACAAATATTAGGTGGCATGTTAGCTAAATCTTTACATGCTTTAATACCTGATGCGATGGCTAAACCGTGTGCAATTGCGCGTTCACCACTCGGTAATTCACGACGAGTAGGGACATTAAAGACCATTTTACGTAATGGGCGACGTAATTCTGTCTTATTGCTTTTTAGTTGATCAAAGGTATAGAGGCAATCTTTTGCAGTCTCAACCGCTTGACGCACTTTCCAGTAATTATTACGACCTTTAACATGTAACTCAGTCAGAAAGCATACAGCTTCCATTGAGCCAGTTTCATTGAGTGTGTTAATGGTTTTTTGAATGATCTGTTTATACTGGCGTTCATCCAATTCACGCTCTTTACCGCAACCAATCAGTAAAACGCGCTCAGAGAGAACATTTGGTACATGATGTAACAGCAATGATTGTCCGACTTTGCCTTCCAGTTCACCTCTGCGTAACAGGGCGCTGATATAGCCATCACTGATTTTATCAAGTTGCTCCGCGATCGGAGATAAACGACGAGGCTCAAACACCCCCACGATAATACAAGCGCTGCGTTGTTTCTCTGGGCTGCCGCTTTTTACATTAAACTCCATGCGTTCTCCTGAATATTAAAGACAAAAACGGAAAGTATCGTTTAGAATAGTGATCCGCATTAATCTACCCCATAGAAAGTTTACTTTTTATGTTAAGCTAAATGCATTAATTGAACACAACTAATTTAGCTAACTTATAAGCTTGTTCTTATTGGGAACCTGTTTATAGCATGTTTTGATATCATTTGGGCTGCAAGAATGTCTAACTGAGATGCACAAATGATAGATATACAACGAAGTTAGCGATTTTCCTGCAAAAAGACAAGTTTTCACAGGCATAACTAGCGTGATTATAATTCGATATTTAGCTCGGGAAACCCTTAAAAGTCAGATAGCCATCTTATTTATTCTGATGCTTATCTTCTTTAGCCAGAAATTGGTGGAAATTTTAGGGGCTGCTGTAGAAGGTAACATTCCTACAAACCTCGTGATTTCTCTGCTGTGGCTGGGAATTCCTGAGATGGCACAGCTTATTCTTCCATTAAGCCTTTTTCTTGGGCTTCTGATGACTTACAGCAAACTTTATGTTGAAAGTGAGATAACCGTCATGAATGCGTGTGGAATAGGTAAGAAAGCATTAGTGCAAGCTGCACTGTTGCTCTCATTACTGACCAGCGCATTAGCCGCAGGAAATGTCATTTGGCTTATTCCTTGGTCTTCGGCGCATCAAGAGCAAGTCCTTGAGGATGCTAAAGCAAACCCAAGTTTAGCGGCATTGATGGAAGGACAATTTAAAATGTCCAGCGATCGCAATATGGTGCTCTATCTTGGTAGTGTAAAGGGGAATCAATTCCAAGATGTGTTCCTTGCACAGTTGCGTCCAACGCAAGATCAGCGTCCTTCTGTGGTGGTGGCAGATAAAGGCTATACCAAAGAATTACCTAACGGAAATCAGATAGTCGTATTAAGTGAGGGAACTCGCTATGAAGGTACAGCGGTATTACGTGATTTTCGTATTACCGATTTTAATGACTATCAAGCTGTTATCGGGCACCGTGAATCTACCATTAGTAGTAACCGTGTAGAGCAAAAAACGATGACTGAGCTTTGGCATTCAAATGAAACAGAGTCTATCGCTGAATTCCATTGGCGCTTAACCTTGATTTTCTCTGTTGTCATTATGGCTGTGATGGTCGTACCTTTAAGTGAGGTAAACCCACGCCAAGGCCGCGTATTAAGTATGCTACCTGCCATGTTGCTTTATCTGGTGTTCTTCTTACTACAAAGTTCATTGCACTCTAATGGTGAAAAAGGAAAACTGGATCCGCTAATTGCAATGTGGAGTGTTAATGGCGTTTATCTTGCCTTGGCTATCTTATTGAATGTTTGGGATACCTTGCCTATGCGTAAATTCCGTGCTCGCTTTAAGAAAGGAGTTGCCTGATGTTTGGTGTATTAGATAGATATATCGGGCGTACTATTTTACAGTCAATTTTGATGACGTTATTTTTGCTGGTTTCACTATCCGGCATCATCAAGTTTGTCGATCAACTCCGTAAAGTAGGGCAAGGGGATTTCACCACGCTGGATGCGGGTATTTATGCCATTTTAAATATCCTTAAAGATGTGCAGATTTTCTTCCCTATGGCTGCTTTATTGGGTGCGTTATTAGGGTTAGGTGCATTAGCAACGCGTAGTGAGCTGGTGGTGATGCAAGCATCGGGATTTACCCGTTTGCAAATTGCAGGCTCTGTAATGAAAACCGCTATTCCATTAGTACTGTTAACAGTACTCATTGGTGAATGGGGTGCACCGCAAGGTGAACAATACGCACGTAACTATCGCGCTGAAAAAATCATGGGTAACTCTTTAGTTTCTACCAACCGCGGTATGTGGGCTAAAGATGGCAACCAATTTATTCATATCAACCGAATAAAGAGCCAAAATGAGATGCAAGGCATCACACTCTATGATTTTAATAATGATAGAAAATTAGAAACGGTACGTTATGCATCAAGTGCAACCTATGATGTGGATAAAAAAACGTGGATGTTGAAACAGGTTGATCAATCAGATTTAACTGATCCACAAAAGATCACAGGTAAAAAACAGGTATCACTTGAGTGGCCAACACGGCTAACGCCAGAAAAATTAAGTGTTGTGGCGTTAGATCCGGATGCATTATCGATCAGCGGGCTTTATCAATACGTTAAATATTTAAAACAGAGTGGGCAAGAATCAGCAAACTATGAGCTGAATTTCTGGAAAAAAATCTTTGCTCCAGTTTCTGTTGCAGTAATGATGTTGATGGCGTTGTCATTTATTTTTGGCCCATTACGTACAGTACCAATGGGATTAAGAGTCTTAACGGGTATCTCTTTTGGCTTCTTATTCTATATCGTCAATGAGGTTTCAGGACGATTAAGCTTGGTTTATGGCATACCTGCAGTGATTGCAGCATTAGTACCGGGAATACTCTTCCTAACACTAAGTTTATGGTTATTGATGAAGCGTAATCGCTAAGTAATATCAGCCCATGACTAGTCCTGATATAGGTTGACAACTTTTCAGGCATAAAACGCTCGATGTACTTCATCGGGCGTTTTATAGTTTAACGATAAGTGTGGTCGTTTTTCATTATAGAGTTGAATTGATTCTTCTACTAATTTTCTCGCTTGTTCCAAATTACTCGGTTTTATCAGTAGATACTCCATTTTTAATATTCCATTAATTCGTTCCGCTAAGGCATTTTGATAACAATCATACCCATCAGTCATAGAGCATTGAATATTATGCTCTTTATGTATCTCCTGATATTCCGAAGAACAATACTGTATCCCTCGATCTGAATGATGGATTAACGAAGTTGTCGAAGTCCGTTTTTTTAACGCCTGAACCAACGATTTCTTCACTGAACTTGTTTTCATATTGTCATCTAAATGATATCCCACGATTTTTCGTGAATATGCATCCGTAATTAAACTCAAATAAGTATCACCTTCATGCGTCGATAAATAGGTAATATCTGCCACCCAAAGCTGTTCTGGTTGTGTGGGGATAAACCCTGACTTAATTAAATTTGGATGCCGATGAAAACGATGATGGCTTAAGGTTGTTCGATGATAAGCCCGTTTATTAGGCACCAGTAACTGATGTTCTTTCAATAAAGAAAATAGTCGATCACGACCAATAACCATCTGTTTTTGCTTTAAAATAAAATGTAATTTACGCCCACCCAGTCGAGGTTGTAAGACTCGTTCAGATTTAACAACGTCAATAATGGCTGAATCGGCTTTCTTTCGTTCCTCAATTCTATCCAGTCTCTTGTAATAAGCCTGTCGGCTGATCTGCATAAAACGACAAGCAATTGTTACGGTGAGGTTTTTAACCGTTTTTTCTTTAATAACTCGGCTTTGCGCTTTTTTGACAAACGAACTCCAAAGTCTCTATCCATGACTTTAACCACAGCTTCGAAAAAATCGGATTTAAGCCGAGCTTCTTCAAGTTCCTTTTCAAGGATCTTAATGCGTTGTTCCGGCGTTTGTTGTTCAGAAGATTGGGTCATAGCTGAACCTCTATAAAAAGTATCAGGGGTACCGTTTGACCAATCTAACCTACCATGCTTACGAAGCCAAACTAAAACAGTAGAGCATCCTTGTATACCATAGTGATCTTGAGCTTGTTTATAGGTTAATTCGCCTTTTTCAACTTGGTCAACAAGCTGTAATTTAAAAGCGAGAGAATAATCGCGTTGAGTTCGTTTAGTGATTGGTTTCATTACACTCTCCAATTTCAGATTGGAAAAGTGTCAACCTTATTTAGGATGGGTCACCAGAAAAACAAAAAGCGCCTTATAAGGCGCTTTTTTATCGTTACTAGATATGCGATCACTGATAAAAATCTTTTGCTAGAGCACGAACAAGGGCATTAGTCCCCTGAGTGACTTCACTAAATTTAGTACCGTTAGGTTTACGGGTGATCACCACAAATACACCGATATTTAATTCAGGAATGGTTGCCATATAAGTATTAAAGCCACCGCCGCCGCCAGTTTTTTGGTAAATCGCTGGAACACCATTGGCTGGAGCCATATAAACCCAGCCTAAACCTACACCATCAGCACGACCTGCAACGTCCATACCTTCTATTGAAGAGAGTCGATTACGAGGAAAGTAGACAGACTGCTCTTTACTTGCCGTTGCTTTTCGCATGGCATTATGAGAAGTCAAAAAGCCTTGCATCCAACGTTGCATATCGGCTGGTGTTGAGTACACACCGCCACTTCCGGCAGCTGCAATGGTGTCAGAGCATGGGCTTGGTTTATATCCTACTAATAGTCGTTGGCATTGTTCTGGAGTCGGAGTCAACGTGGTATTTTTCATACCCGCAGGTTGGGTAACATAGTGTTGTAAAAGTTGAGGATAACTTTTACCAGATGCTTTAACTAAGGCATCCGCTAATAGATCGTAAGCTAGATTTGAATAAGCGGCTTGATCCCCAGCCGTTGATGTTAGTGTTGCTTTTTTCAACCAGTTCCAGCGGTCGCCATGTGTTGGCCATATAAAAACAGGTCTTCCCCATTTTCCGCCGGGTTGTTCTCGTGGAAAGCCACTTGTATGGCTTGCTAAATGATAAAGACGGATAGGGGATTGAGCGCTAACTAATGGGATATCTACGCCGTAGTAGCTGTATTTTTGCAGTGGATCGGTGACTAGTAATTTTCCATCATCTTGTAACTTTAACATCACCTCACTCGTCATTAGCTTTGTGATAGATGCGATGCGGATCAGTGAGTTCATTGATGGTGCATTGCGACTTTCAGGTGTTGTCGTCCCAAAAGAACGGTTTAAGGTTTGAGAGTTATTGATCATGACAATAACCATACCTTGAGGATTACTCTTTTGATAAATCTGTGAGGCGTATTTATCAAACAGTGTGCTTGCATTGCTTACATTAGGGCTTAATGCCGTAGGCCATTGTGTCAGTTCAGGCACATTGTTCTGTTGATTTAACATCGACGGTTGTGTTGCTGGTGGTAATGACGAACGTTGGCTACACGCATTCAATGTCAGTAAAGCGACGGGGATCATAAGATACTTTAGAAAATGTTTTTTCATTTTTGCTTTCAACAGAAGTCAGTGAGGTGAAAGGAATGCGATCAACATAAGATGATTTATGTTTTAATTTGGTGCCTTTCTTATCGCGCTATTTTTTCTTTATCATTTTTAATACGGCACCTAAGATAATACCAACAAATATGCCCGTTATAATCCAGCCAACAATGCCCATAACACCGCCTTCTAATCAGTTTTAAACCAAATTTTGATTATATTATCAGAAATAAGAATGTCTATCAGTGCAAGAGTCAGTTATCAAAAAGTTGGCATTAAATGTGTCAAATTGTCTCTAAGAAAAAGATAGTGAAGAAAAATTGCATCATAAAAAGACATTCTTCATATATTTCTCCTCTAAAAATGAGGTAAGTATTACCGTTAAGTTACAATCTCCCTCGGTTTACCTTAGTTTTCAACTCTATTATTAGCTTTTCTTTATTATTAAGTTAGGATATGTATATCAAGAAAATGTTAATTAATGGTATTATAATCTTCTAAGTGTTGCCTTTGTGATTTATTGTTCTTGCATTTGTTGGTTTTTGACTTCTTATTGAAGCTTTATAAAGATAATATAAGAGTGTGTCATATTTTGTAATAATTTACTGATTGTGGGATTGTGAAATTAAATTTATTATAGCTTCATCAAGTCGAGAGACTGAGAATATAAGAGTTACAGAGCAAAGATAACACAGCAATAATAGAGTGAAGTAATAAGAAGGCATATTATAAAATAGCCTCTTTAATAATAAATAAGTTATATATTAGTAGTAATATTTCAACACCATTATATTAATAGTAGTACCTTTGTTAAAGCAGTAAATAAATACCTTTATATTAGATAGCAGTACCTTCGTTAAAGTAGTAAATAAGTACCTTTATATTAGATAGTAGTACCTTCGTTAAAGCAGTAAATAAGTACCTTTATATTAGATAGTTGTGCCTTCGTTAAAGCAGTAAATAAGTACCTTTATATTAGATAGTTGTACCTTCGTTAAAGTAGTAAATAAGTACCTTTATATTAGATAGCAGTATCTTCGTTAAAGTAGTAAATAAGTACCTTTATATTAGATAGTTGTGCCTTCGTTAAAGTAGTAAATAAGTACCTTTGTGTTAAATAGTAATTTCCTATGTAGTAGTAAGAATTACCTTGTTAAAGTAGTAAATCCTTATATCAATAATATGTAGTATAGATAAAGAAGTACATTATATTAATAAAATATAACTACCTTCTTCCTCACACCAGGGAAGAAAAGGGCAATGACATGATAAAAATAACTTATAGTCATTAAAATAAAATTAAGCCCTCTATTAGCAGTACTGTTGGATCAAAACACTAACCCAAGTTTTGATCCTTTTTTTATTTATCGTTATATAATTTTAAGTATATCGATTAATTAAATTAGTTTTAATAAATTTATATAATGATGGTGTGGCCTTAAAAAAATAAGAGCTAAGAAAGTATAAATAAAATAATGGCTAAATTTAGATACAAGAACAACAAGATAATTGAACGATCGATACAATATGATTAAAGCATTAACGATAGATACCTTGATGTAACCTATAAGTCGTGTTTTATGATAACAATAAACCCCAAATGCACTTTTTTTCGCCAATCAAACTGAAAACTAACAATAATTGTTGCGAGGGTTGTTCACGCAAGTATAATGGACAGGTTTTCCAGACACACTTCAGTGCCGGAGTGGCGAAATTGGTAGACGCAGTTGATTCAAAATCAACCGCCTTCGGGTGTGCCGGTTCGAGTCCGGCCTTCGGCACCATAAGAACATCAAGAGACGTCAACCGACGTCTTTTTTTGTATCTGAAATCCAGTGTTTGCAAGGTTCCTCTCGCATTTTAACTCTACCAACGTATACTCAACTCAACCGACATCAAGTTAATGATGTGGGTACATTTGCGGGTATATGCCGATTCGATAAAGTTTTGTACCCGCAATTCGGCTGCGAGGATAGTTAAAATGGCACTTTCCGATACTAAGATCCGTTCTGCAAAACCTGAAGATAAAGCGTATAAGCTGACAGATGGTAAAGGATTATTTCTTCTGGTTCACCCCAATGGTTCTAAATATTGGCGCTTTCGTTATCGCTTTGGCGGTAAAGAAAAGATGCTTGCATTTGGCGTATACCCTGAGATCTCCCTAGCGAATGCCCGTGAAAAACGAGATGAGGCAAGAAAACTTGTCGCTAACGGAGTAGATCCTAGTGAAAAACGCAAAGAAGTAAAAGAAGAGCAACAAAAGGAATTTAATACATTCGAGAAGGTTGCTCGCGATTGGCACGCAACGAATAAGAAGTGGTCAGAGGGGCATAGCCATCGAGTATTAAAAAGTCTTGAAGACAATATCTTTGCCTCTATAGGTAAACGTAATATTGCTGAACTGAAAACTCGTGATCTACTCGAACCGATTAAAGACGTAGAGATGTCTGGACGTCTTGAGGTGGCGGCGCGTTTACAGCAACGTGTGACTGCCATAATGCGTTATGCCGTACAAAGCGGTTTAATCGACTATAACCCAGCGCAAGATATGGCTGGCGCAGTTGCCACTGGTAAACGAGTTCATAGAGCCGCATTAGAGCTTAAACGCTTACCTGAGTTCTTACAACGCATCGATGATTATAAGGGAAGACCGTTAACTAAGCTTGCAGTCAAATTTACCTTGTTAGTCTTCATTCGTTCCAGTGAACTCCGTTTCGCTCGTTGGGATGAAATCGATTTTGAAAATGCCATGTGGACGATCCCCGCTGAAAGAGAAGCGATAGAAGGGGTTAAGCATTCACATCGCGGATCAAAAATGCGTACTACTCATTTAGTCCCTTTAAGTAGACAAGCCATTGAGATCTTAAAACAGATCTATCAATTCAGCGGCAACCATGAACTGATTTTTATTGGCGATCATAACCCTAGAAAACCTATGAGTGAAAACACGGTTAACAACGCATTACGCGTGATGGGCTATGACACTAAGACAGAAGTTTGTGGTCATGGTTTTAGAACGATGGCGTGTAGCTCGCTGATCGAGTCAGGGCTATGGTCGAAGGATGCAGTAGAAAGGCAGATGAGCCACCAAGAACGCAACTCAGTAAGAGCTGCTTATATTCATAAAGCAGAGCATATTGAGGAACGGCGACTGATGGTGCAGTGGTGGGCTGATTATCTAGATGCGAATAGGGAAAGGGAAATTTCGCCGTTTAGTTTTGCTAAGTCGGGTAATCCATTAAAGGCAATTTAAATTAGATCATTGAATTGTCAGATATAAAGGGAGGCTGACAGGGGATGTATTCCTCTATACGATGAGCACAATTTTGCATGAAAAAAGATATAACTCTACATGGACTGAACTGGATATATCGATAAGTATGCGATCCGTGGCACGTATCATCATGCTCAGTATATGGATGGGCGCAGAGAAATGATGCAGTGGTATGCGGATTATATGGATGAGTTGGAAAGGAGTTTGAGTAATGTGTTGAGTATAAAATTTAAATTACAGTAGCCATCTTTACGTCTAGACATAAAGATGACTACTGTAAAAGTTATTTTTTTATACGTTTTAGCGCTTCTTGAAAATTTTGGAAAGCTTCATCATATGAAAAGCTTCCTGAACTAGGGTGCTTCACATAACACCATTCAATCCCATTAATTTCAGGAAGTTGGTCCCATAATTGGGTACCTAAAACAATGATTAATTGTGGTTTCAATTCTTGAACTACATTTAAAAATGGGCGTTTTGCTGCATTCCACATTTCTGTTGTGGGTGATATCCTTCCTGTAGCTCCAACAATATCTTGTATATAGTTATAAAAAACAACATGTTCCCATGCAGCTTTTCTTTCATCATCACTTGGCGCTATTTTAGATAAACGTAATAAGTTAGTTAAAAGCGTAAAAAATCTATTTCCTGTTGAATAGGCATTTTCATTTATAACATCTCTTGTAAATTCGAGATATTGATCTTCGTAATCACCATAATGAGATAATCCTAAGATCATAACTCTCACTTCATAGATACTATTGTTATATTTACGACCAATAAAAGGTAAAAATTTAGTCATATACTTTTCCTCAAACGTATTACTAACCTATTAAAAAGGGGTTAAATTACGGTCATAGGGGGATCGTAAACGATAAAATGTAGTACTATGTCTAATTTTATTTAGCATGATCACGAGTTTGATATTGTCAAAATCAGATGTACTAGTAAATTAGATGATATGTTATACGTTCCCCCCCACCCCTTTAAATTTCTCAATAAAATCTACAACTTTTTGAAATACAGTTTGCTTTTTAGTTTTGTATTGGGGATTAAGCGGACTGAGTTTGGGGAGTATCTCATTTAACGCGGTACCATTTTCAGTGGCATACTCGCGTCTTAATGAGGTACTGATATAACGTCGTGCAGCCGCGTCGTTTAAATTTTCCTCTTTGATTAACGCATCTGCTTCACGTTGTTGGGCTTGTTGTGCAAAGGTATAGAATGCTTCAATAATACTTGTTTTATCTGGTATATCATCAAAGTTCGTTTGTTCGATAAAATCAACGACTAATCCTTCTTTTGCTCGGTTGCCTAAACTGGCACGGATTAAACGTTTAACTTCCTCTTTGAGCGTTTCTTTGTCTGTATTGTTTTTGTTGTAGTCATAAATTAACCCTAAAATATAATCGAGGTTAATTTCTTGTGATTTCAGCAAATCCACTTCAAAGACAACATCATCCCAGTCAACGGTATTTTTGTCTTTAGCATTAGCGTCACGTTCGCGGCGTTGCCATTCACGGATATCATTATAACTCGAACGATAATCTTGGATCTTGCGATCTGTGGGTAAACGTATTATTTGAAGTTCATCAAATTTCTCATCATCCAAATAATGATCAGTTTTAAAGGCTTCTATTGCATCAGGATCATCAAGATTAATAGTTTGTAAGGCCTTTAATGAGGTAAATTCGTCGTAGTTTTGCAGAACACTTTCAGCACGTAAATATTCCCCAAACAGTTTAATGAAGGCTTTTTTCTCTTTTTCTAATTCAATATCAGCAGGGTTAGGGAAGCGGTTTTCTAATTCGCTTACAATATCCATAAAACCGCGTCGTGCTTCACCCGTTAGGCTGTCTGTAAAACCTTCCATATACTCGGTGTAGCTTTTTTCCATTACAACGCTTTTGGTATTACTTTTTCCAAACAGAGTAATCGCATCGACGGTAGCCTGCTCTAAATCACGAAAGGTGACAATATTACCAAAGGTCTTTGTGGCATTGTAAATTCGATTGGTACGAGAAAATGCCTGCATTAATCCGTGATAGCGTAGGTTTTTGTCTACAAATAAGGTATTGAGTGTTGGCGCATCAAAGCCGGTCAAAAACATGCCGACAACGATGAGTAAGTCAACCTCTTGTGCTTTAACTCGTTTTGCAAGATCTCGATAGTAGTTTTGAAAGCTATTTCCATCGGTGCTGAAGTTGGTTTTAAATTGAGCGTTATAATCCGCAATAGCTGACTCTAAAAATTCCCGTGAACTGCTGTTCATCGCAGTAACATCAAAACTCTCATCATTAATATCACCGATAGCATCTTGCTCCTCATTGGCAGCGAAAGAAAAGATGGTAGCCACTTTGAGTGGTTTATAATGATTATCTCGCTCAATAGCAGCCTGTTGAAGAAGTTTAAAAGTCTCATAATAGGCTTTTGCTGCATCGACGCTACTAACAGCAAACATGGCATTAAATCCCTTTGCTCCAGAAAAAGCTCGATGTGTTTTTTTACGAAAGTTTTTTAGGATGTAATGAGTAATTTCACTGATCCGCATAGGGTGAAGTAGAGCATGTTTGTTTTCGGCCGCACTGAGCTTTTTCTCGTCCGTTTCGGTTTCTATCAATTTAAACTGTGGACGAACATCATTGTAATCTACCTTAAACTTCAACACTTTTTCATCACGGATCGCATCGGTGATAATGTAAGAGTGTAATTCAGTACCGAAAACACTTGCCGTATCTTCTGCTCCTAAGGCATTTTTACCCGCAAAAATCGGTGTACCCGTGAAACCGAATTGGTAAAATCGTTTGAATTTCTTTTTCAGATTCTTTTGTGCTTCACCGAACTGACTACGGTGGCATTCATCAAAAATAAAAACAACTTGCTGGTGGTAGATAGGTAAATCTGTTTCACCTTTCATCAGGTTGTTCAGTTTCTGGATCGTCGTCACGATGATTTTATTATCATTCTTTTCCAGATTACGTTTCAGCCCCGCAGTACTATCAGAACCATTAACACTATCAGGGGAAAAACGCTGATATTCTTTCATTGTTTGATAATCAAGATCTTTACGATCAACCACGAAGAACACTTTATCAATGAAGTCGAGTTCGGTCGCCAATCGTGCTGCTTTAAAACTGGTCAGGGTTTTACCTGAACCCGTTGTATGCCAAATAAATCCACCACTATTTTTATTACTCCAACTTTTAGCTTGGTAGGCACTGTTAATTTTCCACAAAATTCGTTCAGCCGCTGCTATTTGATAAGGACGCATAATAAGCAGATTATTACTAATATCAAATACACTGTAATTGAATAAAATGTTTAATAATGTATTTTTTTGGAAAAAAGTCACCGTAAAGTCTTTGAGATCTTTAATTAGGGTGTTATCTGAGCGCGCCCAGTTCATAGTAAAATCAAAACTGTTTTTATCGCGTTTAGTGGTATTAGCAAAGTAGCGGGTATCTGTGCCATTTGAGATAATGAAAACTTGCAGATATTTAAACAGGGAATTATCGGAGTTAAAACTCTCTTTGCTGTAACGGTGTATCTGGTTAAATGCCTCTTTAATCGCTACGCCACGCTTTTTTAACTCAATTTGTACCAGTGGTAAACCGTTGACTAATATAGTGACATCATAACGATTGGCGTGTGAGCCTGTTTGCTCAAATTGCTGAATAACTTGCACCTTATTACTAAGCAGGTTTTTTTTATCAATAAGGTAGATATTTTCTAGTCGGCCATCATCAAAAGTAAAATCACAAATATAATCGATGTGGATCTTTCGTGTTTTATCGACAATCGTATCACTGGGATTATCGAGATATTGCTCGGTAAAGCGTCGCCATTCACTTTCTGTAAAAACAACATTATTCAGTGTTTGGAGTTGAACCCGAACATTTGCCAACATAGCCGATTGTGATGTTAAATCAGGCACAAACTCATAGCCTTGATTGCGTAAATCTTGGATCAATTCACGCTCTAACTCTGCCTCACTTTGATAGCGATCATTCGCATCCCATTCAGTGATGTATTTATCTAGCACAATAAAATTATTGGATTCGGCAATCGTTTTTGTTTGTTGCATCATACTGCTCCCTGCTTTCATTATTCTGTTTTTCGGTGAGCCAGTGATACTTGTACGGTATAGAGTATCAGGCGATTAAATAAATGGTCACCTTGTCAGCAAAATACGCTTACTAACAAGGGGGGATTATATTAGTTGGTTACGGGTTTTGGTTTGGGAAAGTTAAATAATAAATCCCGATAGTATTCGTATTGCTTCTGTCGTAGCTCAATTTCACGGGGTAAGCCTTCGGAGATTGAGTTTGTTAGAGCGTCGAATTTATCAAGGTACTTTACGATTTTTTGTTGTTTAACTAATGAAGGTAAAGGTATTTCTAGTTTGATAAGGTCAGATTTGTTAACAGCAGGTACACCGCCTTCTTTTTTTAAATCCAATAGCAAACAGCTTTTTGATTGGAGAAAATAGAAAAGGTACTTATTGAGTAGAACTCTATTATCGATTGATTGTAACTTGTAGCATAAAGGCCCTAACCAAAATGGTTTTCTTTGGTACCCTACATAGCCAATTCCTCCCTGACCTCGAGAAGGGGTTGTAACCGTATCTCCTTCACAATTGCTTTTTTTACTATATCCAGACCTAGATGTTCCAGCATTGATATAATCAAAATCTGTAAGGGTATTAATAAGTTCAGTTGGTTTTGAACCAGTGTTTATGTCAGTTATTTCTCCCAACATCTTCCATTCCACTTTTCCTTCATCAAAGCTCAACAACTGGTCACGATAGTAGTTATATTGTTTTTTACGTGTGGTAAGCTCAGCGGTAAGCTCAGCGGTAAGGGCGGTAAATTTATCCAAAATCCGCACGATTTCAGATTGAATTGCGAGGGATTTTTCTGGATTATTTGGGCAAGGAATGGGGATAAGTAATTTTGACATCAATGCATTTGAGCTTAGATTTGGTTGTGCTCCTCCTCCAGCAAGGATGTAGATTGATTTTGTATTTAATAATAAGAAATGGTATAAAAATTTCTTATTTAAAATGTTATCTTTTGGTATAAATTTCCCAACTCGTTGGTTAAGATAACATTTCTTTTCACTTTTATAGATCCCTACCTTTCCTGTCGTGGCGCCTGACATTGCAATTAATATATCCCCTATGGATACTTCAAAGGACGAGATATCTTCCTTGTAATCATTCGGTGAAAAGTATTTAACGTTATCTAAAATAACGTTAAATCCATCTATGTTTGTGATTCTAATTATTGGTAATCCAGCTTCTTTAAATAAGTTACTTTTAAATGCAAATCCATTTTTAAAATCACAAACATCGTCTAAAGGCTTCCACTCAACCTCAACCCCATCCAGCAGTTTTTCCAGATAGCTTAACTGATTCATTCCTGTACCTCACTACCTTCAATCTCCGCTACAATCGCATCAATATCTTTACGTAATTGATCAATTTTGCTAACTGTCGTTTTTAGCTCAGCATTAAGTGCAGCGATATCGATAACTTCACGTGTATTTTTGGCTTCCACATAGCTACTGACAGACAGGTTATAATTATTACTTGCGATAGTTTTATACTCGACAGACTTTGCCAAGTAGTCAGTATCTACTTTACTATCAAATATCTGAATGATTTTTTTGATATGCTCATCCGTTAGGATATTGTTATTGGTTTCTTTTTTAAATAACTCACTTGCGTCGATAAACTGTACATGGGTATCGGTTTTATGTTTTGACAGCACTAAAATATTCACCGCAATGGTGGTTCCAAAAAATAGATTTGGCGCTAATGAAATCACCGTTTCTACATAGTTGTTATCAACTAGGTATTGGCGAATTTTTTGCTCTGCACCGCCTCGGTAGAAAATCCCTGGGAAGCAGACGATAGCTGCTCGTCCTTTAGATGACAGATAATTTAGAGCATGAAGAACAAAAGCAAAATCGGCTTTTGATTTTGGTGCTAATACTCCTGCTGGTGCAAAGCGATCATCATTAATCAGTGTTGGGTCATCACTACCAATCCATTTCACCGAATACGGTGGATTAGAAACAATCGCATCAAATGGCTTATCATCCTTAAACTCAGGCGCTAGCAGAGTGTTACCTAGTTTTATATTAAATTTGTCATAGTTGATGTTGTGCAGAAACATGTTCATACGAGCAAGGTTAAATGTCGTATGGTTAATTTCCTGACCAAAAAAGCCGTCTTCGATAATGTGATTATCAAAATGCTTTTTTGCTTGAAGGAGGAGTGACCCAGAACCACAAGCCGGATCATAGATTTTATTGACACGTGTTTGGCCATGCATAGCCAATTGCGCTATTAGTTTTGAGACGTGCTGAGGTGTGAAGAACTCGCCACCTGACTTGCCCGCATTTGCGGCATAGTTAGAAATCAGAAATTCATAGGCATCACCGAATAAGTCTATTTGATGAGCATCGAAATCCCCTAACTTCAGGCCTTCTACCCCTTTTAAGACAGCGGCAAGGCGGCTGTTCTTATCTTTTACTGTGCTACCTAATCGGTTGCTGGTGGTATCAAAATCAGCAAACAAGCCTTTAATATCGGGTTCAGATGGGTAGCCTGATGCAGAGCTTTCAATTGCCACAAAAATACTGTTTAAATCTGCGTTTAGTCTGTCATTAGTATTTGCTGTTGCTGCTACATTGCAAAACAGTTGACTTGGGTAAATAAAATATCCCTTCGTTCTCACGGCATCTTCTTTGATATCGTCCGTGATAATATTGTCATCTAATTCTGCATACTTGATACTCTCATCACCAGCTTCAATATAGTTAGCAAAGTTTTCACTGATGAAACGGTAAAAAAGAGTCCCTAGAACGTATTGTTTAAAATCCCACCCATCAACAGAACCCCTGACATTATTAGCGATTTGCCAGATTTGGCGATGTAATTCAGCACGTTGTTGTTGACTTGTCATTTCTTATCCTGTTTAGATTTATTAATCGTATATTCTTGTATCAGTTAAATTAGTTAATTATCTATGCATTGAACAAATAACTAGTACCATTTTCAACTATAACGAGATCCACTTTCTAAGTTGCCTATTTATCTGGTGTACCAGTGGCATATAGCTAATTTTTGCAGTAGTACGGATTGGCTATTTTGGTCATGACAATACTGTAAATATACGGTTACTTACTGATTAATATGCCTAATCCTATTTTTTCTACTTAAATAATGATTATTCAGATAATACCATAAAGCGATAGATTAAGTTCAGTGTTCATTGATAAGTCAAGAAAGTATTTTTATAAGTTAGCTATAAGCGTGAATGAGATAAAAAGATCAGAAAAAACGACTACACTATTAAGATAACTTATGTTTTTTATTGAATTTGACAAAATAGGATGTCGTAATGAACAAAAAACTAAAATTGGTCTTAGGGTTAGGTTTATCACTACTATCTATAAATACTTATGCAGTAACTTGGGATGAATTGGAAGCGGTAAAGACGTCAGAGGGAGTCTCACCTTTTGAGGGGTGTAATGAATATATTATGTGCGAGCTTTTAGCAGAGAAAGGATGTTATAGCGTGGTAAAAACTCAGCTACCTAGAGATTGTGAATCAGGCGGGATTTGGGCTGTTAACGTTAAGAAGAAACAAGCTGTCTTTATGCCTAATATGACTAACTGTGATTTTGATATTGAAAAAAATGCCGTGGTTATTTATCCACAGCAAGGATATGCCAATATTTATCAAGGTAGCACGAATGCAACACCGAGTATCAGTGAAGTCGAGTTACCTTAATTAAAGAATGATCTTAATTGTATTTGTAACCCACTCGCTGTGATTTAAGCCAGTGGGTTACTGTTAACAGTTATTAATAATAATAGAAACGACAGATACCGTTATGCCTCATGATTAACATGATAAGCGTGATGGCAATGAAATAATTTAATTCAGAAATAAGCGAGGTAAGCGAAAAGAAAATAAGAAAGGCGTTAATTACTTTCTTGATTCTCTAATCTTCTTTTCTAACCATTTTTCTACTTCACATTTATACCAGCGTGAACTTCGCCCTAGTTTAATGGGCTCAGGAAATTCACCCTTTTGAATCAGTGCATAAAACCATTTATCGGTGAGTTTAGTAAATCGAGTAATAAATTTCATATCGATTAATTCACCGTCTAATAAAGAAGTGGGTTGTGTACTCATGATAATGCTCCTGTCTTTTATGGGAATGAAAAGGCAGAAGTCGTCTCTTAATTAAAGGAAGAGTATGACTTCTATATCATTACTCTTCCGTGTAAAAAAAGACTTTTAGCGGCTATAACCAATCGAACGATAAGCATCGTTATAGTCTTTTGTATGATGTTTAGCTAAGTATTTAACACGCGTTAAAAGGGAATCTACGTCTTGTTTAAAAGAAGGTGAGTTTCTATCTAAATAATATTTTCCGTGCTCTGTAAAATGAACTAAAGAAGCATTGGCAGGATAATTAATATTAAGTGCGCTACACCAAGCAGATTGAATAATAGAAGATAAGCTATTATCACTTTCATTATATCGACCTAATGTGTAATAGATGTCTTTATTCAGTAATAAAAGAAGGTGGTAATGTTTTTGTTTATTCCTTTCACCGTACTCTCTTACCCAAACATAATGTAATGGATTATTGAGTCGTCTACCCCAAGTTTTCTCTTTTCTTCTCGTATCACTGATTAGTTTTGCTTTGAATGATTCAATAAAGCGAGTCATCACTTTATTATTAGATGGAATATCATTAGAGGAATAAGGAAAACGAAGATCAACACGAATAGCAATAATACGCGATAATGAATTTATCGCATCATTAATTACATTGTGAATGATTGTGAGGTAAGACGAATTATAACTTTCGTCAGGGTAGTTAATAAGCATGATATTTATCCTTGATAATGGGTTTATTCATATCAATGGATAGAATGTTTATTTTTAACTTTATGACTTATTGTGAATGGTTTAATTGAACCGTTATTGGTGAGTTAACATGAATGCTTAATATATTACTGAGAGAATGCTTAGTGATGACTTATTTATCTTTATCACAGAGAGAGGTATATCAGTAAAGTCGTTATATAAGTAAAGTGAATATGTAACAAAGATAATCATGTAACAATCTTAGGTATATTACTATACCAACAAAGGGGAGTTTATCCTCAGCCTTTGTTGAGAAAAAACAGGCTTTCTACACCCTCTTTTTTTGAGTTTTCTTCTCCCTTTTTTACTCTGATATTAGTTTTAATAGCCATCACCTATTTTTCCTTGTTTTTTCTGAGTAAAGTGATAATTTGTGTTTTTTAAAATGATAACTATTGTGTTTTTATAGATAACATTTATGTTTAAAATGATAAGGTTTATATGATGATTTTAAAGGAAATGAGAGAGGATTTTTACTTTGCTTTACCTGATAAAAAAGATGCTTATATTGAAGTTAAGGTTGATAAGGCGTTGATAGAAAAAATAGAAAGATTAATGCAGGATTATTGTTTCTTTATTGAGGCGGAGTATCAATATAAGTATGTTTTTACATCCATATTAGGATATTTATACAAATATTATCTCAATGATTATGACTATGATATTCCCAGAAAAATTTTAAATTCTTTACATGAACAAATCTATAAAAAGGCATTACTCTATAGAAAGATAAAAAATTATCATAATAAATTGATAAAAATAAATAAAAAAAGATACACAATTTGTGTCTCTTTAGGAATGGATGAAATAAGTCATAATGAATCTTACGCTACTTTTGCAAAAGAATATAAAAAAGTATTATCTCGTTTTTTTAATAATCTTCGGTCTCATGCGTTTTATCAAGATTTTGTGATTGGCTATTTTTGGGTTTTACTCAAGAAAAAATCGAATAATTGTTGCTATGCTCATGTGAATTTTTATTTAAAGGATTGTTATTTTAACCAAAAGCTAGTAAGGGAAATAAATGGTATTTGGAGAAAGGTGATTAAATCAGAAAATAGAACAGGTGAGGTTTTATATTTCACAATGAAAGAAAATATTAACCCAGCTGAACAATATGAAAGTATGGGGGATAGCACCACAAGAAGAAAGATAAAAAAGAAATATGAAAAAGTGGTTTCTATTGCATCCATGAAAAATGATAAAACTCTTATTGTTTATCCTGATTTTAATGAAGGTAATGAAAATTATGAATATTATTTCAATAATGATAATAAAAAAGAATTTTTTGAAAATTACCTTATATCGTTAGCAAAAAAATCTTTTTATATACCGAATTTTAGAGGCTATGGTATGGCATCAGTAGAAATGGCAAAAAATAAGCTAAAAAAAGATAAAGAAAAGAATAAATCAAAAAAATCTTAGATATATATTAATCATTTGAAGCCAAACAAAAGGCTTTATCATTGAAGCGACACACCCTGTCGTTTCAGTCATTTTTATTTGTCGAAAATAATCATTTTCTCTGTCATATCCTGTCAGGTGGGTGTTTTATAGTAATGCCATCTTATATTTAATGAGGTATACCAAGATGGCAACTTATCGTATTGATGCAGATTTATCCTTTATTGGGCAATGCAGTAATGAAGACTTATCGTTATTATTATCGGTATTAACTCATGATGTTAAAGACGGTGAAAAACGTTGGTCTGAAACCTTAACAAGCACGCCTGAATATCAACTCTTCTACCCTAACCACCAAAAATATTGGCCCGCTATTTGTGCTGAATTACAAACCTATGGTGCCAACAGTTTAGTGAGTTTATTTCGGGGTAATAAAGGCGTGCTGTATCGTGAAATATTAACGGACGTCTGTGATAAGTTGGCGGTGAATTACGCTAAAAACAGTGAAACAGAAACCATTGAATTAAATTTCTTATTAAAAGTCTTTGAAAAAAGCTTAGACAACATGACACAGGAGGAATTAAAAAAATTAGCTCAAGAATTACAATTAAATCTCACCAATCCTACCCCACAACTGGTGTTAATTGCCATGCAGGCCGCCATTAGAACATCTGGTTTTGCGGCCTTAGAGCTTGCGACCTTATCCGCTATCAGTGTGATTAATGCCTTAGGCGGTGTAGCGACCTTTGGCACGCTGTTTATGGCTCAACGCGCGCTGTCGTTTATTGCCGGACCTATTGGTCTCGCGCTGAGTTCGGCTTGGCTACTGTCTGATATCGCAGGCCCCGCCTATCGTGTCACGGTGCCGGCTTGCATTATTGTGGCTTATTTACGCCAAAAACACCTTTCTCACGACTAACGTCATTTTTCGCTTGTTGGCTTTAACGGAATAACGTCTATGTCATTGTCTCAACATCGTCATGACCGTTTAGCGCAACGGTTAGCCTTTATTATTACGCAGTTGTTTAAAGGCGAAACGTTGTCGCTGACGGCATTGGCACACGAGTTTAATGTGTCAGTGCGGACTTTACAGCGTGACTTTAATGAACGATTAATTTATCTCGACTTGGAATACAAAGACGGCTGTTATAGGTTAGCAAAATCACAACGTCTTTTTAGAACCGATAAAGACATTCTGCAATTTGCGTCCATGACAAGCATGGTGCCGTTCTTTCCCTCTCTCGATAGAAAGCTTATTTCGGTGTTATTAGACACCGAAGAAGCTCCGCCTTATCTGATTTATCACGAGGCACCTCAACATTCGCCCTCACTGTTTGGCGCATTTGCCGTATTGACGCAAGCCATTATTGATAAACGCTGTATTCAATTTTTGTATCGCGATACGACCGTGAAAGGGATTGCGCCTTATAAGCTGATTTACTTTGATGGCTATTGGTATTTTTGTGGTGCCAAAGAGAAAGCGATACAGGTTTTCTACATGAAAGAGATGAGTGATGTGTTTGTCACTCAACGTACTTTTATTAAACAAAAGGAGATAGAACACTTAATACAACAACCGCAATTTATTACCGCATTACCTCACTTTCACTATATCAAGGCACTGACTTCGCCTACTCGGTCGAGTGAACAATAAGGAGTTTTAGGATGTTTTCATTTAATCGCGGTGTCGCAAGTTTATTGGGTACCGCCACGACACTTTATCTCGCCTATCAAGCCCAAGCACGCTGTAGGGCAAGTCTGTTACACGATGATGTCTCCATTCCCTTACAACGCGCGGTGCGACTGCTGATGGCCTTTATAACGGTGGTCATTATCGGTGGAATATCTGACGCCATGATAAAAGCGACCTTTTCTTCTTTATAAGTAATACCTAAGTAATACGTACTTTTTATTATTGTATGAATAATTTGACTCATTAAGGAGTTTATGATGTTTAAGAAAATCGGTTTATTGATGTTGGGTGCTATGATTATTCCTACCGCAAGTGCCCTTTATTTACCCGGTGAAGTTCAACCTGACCGTTATACCTATTATTTAACGCCAGAATTTGCTCAAAAATTAAAAGTGGAGAATGATAAACGGGAAGGGAAATGGCGATTGGGCTTACCGGCAGGACAATTAGTCTCAGAAACCAATTGGCAGCAATCGGAGAATAAACCTGCCCCAAAAGCGATGACTTGTATCAGCAGTATTTACTTTAATACGGGGGCACAAGAGAATTGGTTAAAAGTGGCGTGTTTAGATAACCAAGGTCTTGAGTACAGCACGTCACGTCAATGGCCCGCTAAGTCCATCGCCACTAAAGTGTGTAAAGTGGGTGAACCACGCTGTGAGTCATTTTTAACCTTACAATCGGATACCTGGTCTGGCCCTCAATGAGTCAATATAGGTTGATAGCGTTATTAACATCAACACGTTTCCCTTTTATACGCCACTCACATTGAGTGGCTTTTTTTGAGGTTTTTCTATGTCGTTATGTCGATGGGTTGCCCAAGCCAGTGGGGCACTCGTGGTTTTAGCGTCCGCCTACTGTGCCCAAAAAGCGGTGGATGAAGCGTTACAGCAACGCCCTGAACTCAGTGATGATAGCCGTCAAACAGCCCGTTTGGGTGCGGCGTTTACGTGTGCCGTTATCGTCGGCAGTGTGGTGGATAAAAGCATACAAGCGCTTTTTAAACCCTAACTATCGCGATGGGCCGTTGGTTTTACTCACTCCCTCCTGATTTGCCTTCATTAACATTTTAATCCCGATTAACGAGGCTCATCACGCCTCGTTTTTTTATGCCCTCAACAAGGAAATTTATCATGTCTTCAATTGAACAAATTATTTCTAAAGAAGTTTCGTTACGCCATCGTGATAATTTTTGGTTTAAGCACTTCGGTGCTATTCCACAATGGTTAAAAATAGAATCTGTTATCTTTCATACCCTCGACCAATTATGCCCTGACTATCACGGCGGTTTTTGGTCGTTCTGTACGTTATCAAATCAAGGCGCTTACCTTTACCCTGATTTGCCTGAAGAGAAACTGCTATTAATCAATCCGCATAACGGGCATGAAGCACAGGTTTCGCCTCACGCGATGGGCATTGTCGTGTGCTTATTAGTTTTCAGCTTGTGGTCATTTAAAACAGAAAGTGAGGTAATGTGTGAACGTTTTTATCAACTACGGGAGTTTGCTTCACAACACCCTGAAGCGGACGCCATTTTCTACTTGATTGATTAATCTATTTTACGCATTTTACGCTTTCCTCTCGCCTCTATATTCATCTCGTTTTTCTTATCTCCGCCTGCATTACTTCACTGTATTTAACGTATTTATCTAACCCAATATATTATTTAAGGAATTGATGATGAGTCGATTAGCCTCACGCTTTGGGCGTGCCAACAGTATTCGTCGTGACCGCCCACTTACAATTGAAGAACTATTTTGTACTGTACCTAGTGTCTTCTCTGAAGAAAAACATGAATCACGTAGTGACCGTTATACCTATATCCCAACCATTACTTTACTGGATAGTTTACAAAAAGAAGGGTTTTATCCTTTCTTCGCTTGTCAAACACGAGTGAGAGACAGCAGTCGAAAGATGCACACCAAACACATGCTTCGCCTGAGACGCCATGACCAAATTACAGGTAGTCAAGTGCCAGAAATTATCTTACTTAATAGCCATGATGGCTCAAGCAGTTATCAAATGTTGCCGGGCTTATTTAGAGCAGTATGTCAAAATGGGCTAGTGTGTGGAGATACTTTTGGTGAAGTGCGTGTACCGCACAAAGGTGATGTTGTTGGCAAAGTGATTGAAGGGGCTTATGAAATACTAGAAACGTTTGATGCTGTCGCTGAAAAGCGAGAACAGATGCAATCTCTTCTATTACCACCACCAGCACAACAAGCTTTGGCTCAAGCAGCTTTAACGTATCGCTTTGGTGAAGAACATCAACCGATTACCGAGGAACAGGTTTTACAGCCTCGCCGATGGGAAGATAAGAAAGATGATCTCTGGACAGTGTACCAACGCTTGCAGGAGAATTTAATCAAAGGAGGATTATCGGGCAGAAATGCCAAAGGTAAACGGGCTCGTACTCGTTCAGTGAATGGCATTGATGGGGATATTAAATTGAATAAAGCACTGTGGGTAATGACAGAAAAGATGCATGAATGTTTTTCTCGTATAGATAAGGTATAACGATATCAGCATATTACAACGGAAAAGTAATATGCTGATATACCATTTAGATATGAATGATGGATTATCTAACTAATTAATTTTTATTGTTTAAAGACTTGTTCTTGATGCCAATTGATAAATGTATCATTGGGATATTCTAAGGGGTTTTTAGGCAAGTATATTAGTTTATTTGCAAACTGCCAAAATAGTTGCTCTACCATTTGGCTGCCATTAACTCCATTAGAAACGAGTAATTTCATACTATCATCAATACTGATAGCTCCCATATCAAATGCAGAATGGTGTAATGCACACAATGCAATTCCATTATCCGTAGTACATGGCCCCCCAAATTGTTTCCATTTAATATGAGCTGCTTCTAAGCCAATGACAGCACTATCATAACGTAGGTTATAGCCGCATATAGCACATTGATAATTGTAGGCCCGAAGAATATTTTTTCTAAATGCAGGGTCACGGTTTTTGCGAATTTCTTGTAGAGGGAAATCGAGACGGTTAGCTATGATATCTTGAACATTTTCAGGAAAATGCTTACTTAAAATTTGTTGCGCCAATTTATCGATTAGGCTTGGCTTATGTAGAAGGAGTTGATAGCTTTCTTGATTAAATCCACCTAACACATTTTGCTTGATGAGCTCATTTTTTGATGGCTGTTTATTATTTTTTTGTAAGGACCATTCTTCGTGCGATTCTAAATCCCAAAATCCATCACGTGCTAATCGCCAAAAGGGCATATTAGGGTAATGCTCTCTGCGAGATGGGCCAAAACTAACAAGTAGCTCTAATAGCTGTTGATGAATCTCATTTCCATAATTAAATAGTCGATCATGTCCTTTTCGGTACTCTGAAAGTGTTAATAGGAGTAATAACGGTTTATGAGGAGCTCTTTGATCGCCTTTACGCCATATTGAGATATTAGAAACTTTATGTTGTAGTGTTTTTTGAGTACACATAGTGATTTTTACTTATCTTGCCATTCACTTAATATAGTTATTGCCTATAAAAATCAGATGATTATTAATACATTATTCATTGATTAAATGCAAAAGGGGATTAAATGATTTTAGGGATCAATAGTTGCTTATAACCAATTTCCATTTTTTCTATGAAATCAGTACTAATTTCAGGAAATCCTGATATTAGCATTTCTTTTTCTTTTATTTTAAATAGGTTATATAAATAGCTGTCAGAAATGAGCTCAACATGCACTGAAGGAAAAGGTCTATTTTTTATGATCTTTTTGTTCAGCTCATTATCATCGATCATATTGTACTGATCGCCAGTTATATCGATCACAATATCGTCGATTTCTAGCCAATAATGGCTTATTTCCTCATTCTTGCCTGTTGCTGCGGAGATACCTTTTAGTTCTAGGTTTGGCCATTTTTTTAGAAAATGGTATGCTAAAAGCATTGAAGAAAGCTTACAGCTCATAATAGGAAAACAATCTATTACGAGTTCCGTATTTGATTTATCACAGTTGTTAAGTAGTTCTCGAAATTTTAATGCTTCTTTTCTGAGCTCGTTTATCGTTTTCATGGTTTCGACTTATTAGCATGTTTTAGGCTGATAAAGTATAAACCAAATATTGTCCTAATTTTTATATCTATCAATGCAATGTTTTCAATATGGGTACATTTGTGGGGATAAAAATAAAAACTAAAAATATATTATTTAAATTTCATGTTGTTAGTGTTGTTCTGCGAGTCCGGCCTTCGCACCAAAAAATTAGACGCTAAGAGCGTCTTTTTTATATTTAAAATTCATAATTTATCAAGGTATTACCTGTTTTTTATCTTCCAATATACACTCAATTGTATCAAGCCAAAGAAGAACAGAAAAAGGATTTAATACATTCGACAAGCTTCTCTGTGATGGCTTTGCGATCAATAATAGGTGATCAGAAGGACATAGCTGTCAAATTTTTAAAAGTTTTCAAGATAATATCTCTATTGCAATTGGTAAATGTAGTTGGGTTGAACTGAAAATTTACGTTATTCTTGTATCTATTAAAAGCATAGATAAAACAGGAAGTTTTGATATTGCGACACAATTATAACAATACGTGACAGCTATTGTGCGCAATACAACACAGAGAAGCTTAATTGATTATAACTCTACTTATAATATAACTAGCCAATTCATACTACTCAGTTAGTGAGTAATACAAACCCACCTGTGATTATGAAAACTTATCAAAGAGAATAAATTCACTTTTTTCTATTATTGTTTAATGCGTATCGAATTAAGATAATAAATGGTTATGAAGGAAATATAGAACGTATTACTTATGCAAAGTATAAAAAAATTACGTTCTTATTCTAAAAATAAGTATTTATCAGATATTCTATTTTTGGTGTTTATTTTTATAACATCAAGATAATGAACTTTATTTAATAAAACTAGATTGTTTTAAGTGAAATTTAATATATTAGGTTGGGTTATGTATATTCATGTTAATTGTGAATAAAATGTGTTTTCGCTACTTATTTTTAACAGTTAATATTCTGTTATCTGAAAAAAGAGATTACAAATAGCTAGGCAATGATACTTAATTTAATCATGCGTAAAAATATTACCATACAATTATGTTGGTGTTCTGTTTTAGATAGGCCAAAAAGAGCTTGATAATGAAATTTATTAGACAATAATTCTAAAATTATTTTTTTGATTTAAATCGTTATCTGGATTAGTGATATTAAATGTAATTATTGATATATATCCACCACGTATTTTGTTTATTATTTGTTTCAAATTTGTTTGTGAAATTAAATATGTGTGTGTTTTACGTGTTTTGCGTGTAATTTTACTGTTTCTTATTGAATATCAATGACCAAGAATAGTCTTAATTTCTGGTAAATAATATCGTTTTTAATCCTAATACGAGTATTAATAAATTAATCTTCCGTTCATATAAGGATTATCGCAATTTGTTTTTTAGTTTATTACACTTATCATTGGTCGTTTTTTGATGTTATTTGATCTTTTATCTCTATATTCGATTAAAAATCATTACTATTTTTTATTTAATCTTAAGTTCTTTTACAAATTGAAAAGAAATATTTCAAGTTATAGTATGTGTGTAACGAAATTTGGTGGAGTAATTAAAAATATAAATTAATTATTCCATTAATAATATCTAGGTAATTAGATTAAAGATTTTAAATATCTTTATCTAATAAAGATAATCTCTACTATTTTAAAAATGACGTTTGTCAGATATTAACTTACTTTTGAGGTATACATAATGACATTTAAGAAATTAAGCATCGTTGGCGCTGCTGTTGCATTATCTTTAGCATCTTTCGGTTCTATTGCTGATAATAATGGCGTAGTTAACTTCGTTGGTTCAGTTGTTGATTCTCCATGTAACATCGCTGACGAAAGTTTAAATCAAACAGTTAAATTTGGTGAGATTTCTCGTGTGTTCTTAGAGCAAGGTAATGAAAGAGAAAGAGCATTCACTATTAAATTAGAACAATGTAACTTCGACAAATTCAAAAAAGACGAAAATGGCGACTGGTTACCTGTTAAAACTATGAAAATCCAATTTGACGGACGTTCATATGCAGATGCAACAAATACACTATTAGCAACTGACAGAACTAAAGCTAACAACGTTGGTATCGCTATCGATACTTACAAATTTGGCGAAGCTACTGATATCTTAGCTAAAATGCGTAACAAACAAGGTACTAACGTACTTGAATTCACTGCTTTAGCTAAAGCTGTTGATGCATCTAAAGAAGTTAAAGAAGGCGAATTCTCTGCTATCGCTGACTTCCGTATTTCATACGAATAATGCACCAATATATGTATAGGGGATTTTCCCCTATACATATTTAAATAATGGTAATGAGATGATGAAATTTAATAAAAATAAGTATCTGACTATTTTAAATACGATGGGAGTACTATTTTTTGTATCATCAGTCTCTTTTGCTTTTGATGACGTGGTAAAACCCAAAGTTCTCAAAGGCAATGCATCATTAGTTGGCTCAATTATAGCATCGCCTTGCTCTATTGAAATGGAAGATCGTTACCAATATATCCAATTTGGAGATATATCGTTATCTGCCATTGATAATAAAGTAAAGAGAGAAAATTTAAGAAAGAAATTTTATATAAGATTATCGAGTTGTGTTAGTCAATATAGTAATACAGATAAGAAAGCATTAAATATTCAATTTAATGGATTAGAAGCTAATAATGATTCTATATTTTCGATGTCTGGAAGCTCTAATGGATTAGGTTTTTATATTTTAGATGAAGATGAGAATATAATTACCCCTAATAAGCCTTATTATATTGATCATCTTATATATCATACTAAAGATGCAAAAAGAGAACCTATATTAAATTATCAAATTGAGCTTGCTTTTACTAATCAAATAATAGAAGCAGGAAAACACTCTGCATTTGTGTATTTTTCAATCGATTATAAATAGATAATAAATTTATTTTTTTGATCACATTATCACGGTGAATGAATATGCTAATTTCAAAAAATATGGCAAAAGTAGTTTTATTACTCACAATGTCACCGTGCTTCTATGCTTATTCTGTCGAATTTAATACAGATATTCTTGATGCTTCCGATGCTGCAAATATTGATATCAGCCAATTTAATAGTGCTGGTTATATTATGCCAGGGGATTACCATCTTACCATTTTTAGTAATGGTGAAAGGATCGGTCCTAGTCAAAAAGTCTCTGTTTATCCAATTGAAAAAACAGCATCTTCAGAAAATATATTTAATACGGTCTGTGTACCTAGTAATAATCTTGAAAAATTAGGGTTAACAGAAGAAGCAGAAAAAAAAGTTCTAACACACCATGAGGGCCAATGTTTAGATCTATCCCCATTAACTGGGACAAATTTAACATTTGATTTGCCCGCACTAGCGCTTAAATTAACGGTTCCACAAACGTGGTTACAATATTCAGATCCTTCATGGGTACCTCCTTCGCGTTGGGAAGAAGGTATTGTAGGTGCATTTATTGATTACACGTTATCACTCAGCGGTGCTAAATATAATTCAGGTTCTAAATCTGTTTATGCATCTATGAATGGTACCAGTGGTTTTAATATGGGCGTTTGGCGTTTTCGTAGTGACTATAGTATGAGTTACCAAAAAGAAAACGGCGGAAATAGCAGTGATAAACATGAATCACATAATTTTGATTTCAATCGTTTCTATGCTTATCGTTCTATTAAAGCGTTGGCCGCGACATTAACTGTCGGTGAAAACTACTTTTATTCACAATTATTCGATGCTTGGCAATACACTGGTATCACCTTAGAAAGTGACGATCGCATGTTACCACCTAAGTTGGTGGGTTATGCGCCAGAAATTGTTGGTGTAGCAAAAACAAATGCGACCATTATTGTTAAAAGCCAAGATCGTATTATTTTAGAAACAACGGTTCCACCTGGACCATTTAGAATTCAGACTTTGGATAGCTCTATCCAAGGGCAACTAGATGTCACAATTCGTGAAGATAATGGTGAAGAACGTAAGTTTACTATTTCTACTGCAACACTGCCTTACTTAACTCGCCCTGGGCAAATCCGCTATAAATTAGTGGGGGGGAAATCACGTTATGAAGATCATAGATTAACGGGTGATACTGCAATTGGTGGTGAAATTTCCTATGGTGTGAGTAATGCATGGAGCTTATATGGTGGTAGCCAATTATCTCAACACTATCAATCTGTTGCAGTTGGTGTTGGGCGTGACCTTTCTATGTTTGGTGCGCTCTCTTTTGATATCAACCAATCATTTGCCAAATTATCAGAGAGTGATAAACAAGGTCGTTCATATCGTGTGAACTATTCGAAATCATTTGATGAAGTAAAAACCAATATTACCTTTGCTGGTTATCGTTTTACGGATGAAGATTATCGTACCTTAAGTCAAGCTATGGAAGAGCGAAGAACTGGGCAGGATGCTTATTCTCCAAAAGAAAGTTACCAAATTTATTTAAATAAATATTTTGACAATTTCTCATTATCACTTAATTATCAACATAATACTTTCTGGAATAGTCGCTCTCAAACGCAATATGGTATTTATGCAAATACGCGATTCTCTTTATCTAAAGTGAAGATCCGCGATATTAACTTAACACTCTCAGCTTTTCGCTCTCAGCGTGAAGGCGTGAATGATGATACGTTAAGTTTGTATGTATCTGTGCCTTTCGATCAAGGTGGCAACCTGACTTTCTCTGAACAATATACAAAAACAGATGGGAAAGGACGTTACAACCATAACGTGGGCTATAGTGGATATGATGAAGGTTTAAGCTACAGTATGAATGCAGGCTTAACACATGGAAAAGAAGTCGATTCAGAATCTTCATTTAGTGGTTATGTCAGTAAAGATATGAGTCTTGCAAACCTTGCAGCAAGTGCAAGTTATGTACCTAGTCAATATAAGAGTTTAAGCGGAACACTTTCAGGTGGTTTAACAGGAACATCTCATGGTCTGGTACTTCATCAACCTGCTTATGGGGATACACGCTTACTTATTGAAACTCCGGGAATAGCGGGTGTTCCGATTGAAGGTGAATCAGTAAAAACTAACGCATTTGGATTAGCTATTATACCTAGTGTTACTAGTTTCCGTAGTTCATCAGCAGCGATTGATGTGAGTGCATTACCGGATAACTATGATGCTATTGATACGATGACAGATGTCACTTTAACAAGAGGTGCAATTGGTTATCGTCAAATGAAAGTAATTAAAGGCTATAAGCTATTTGCCACAGTTAAGATGAGTGATGGTAAACATCCACCATTTGGGGCAAGTATTCGTAATAAAGATAATGTGGAATTAGGTATTGTTGGAGACGAAGGTATAGCTTGGGTAGTTGGTGTTGCTGAAAATGAAGAACTGGGCGTATTCTGGGGAAATGAAAAACGTTGCACCATTAATTTACCTGAAACCATTGATCCAAAAACACAAATGCTATTAATGCCATGTAAGTGATGCTAATAAGGTTAACCGTAAATGAAAAAAGAATTTAATAAAACTGTTATTTCCACTCTTTTCATCTCATTAATGGGGATCTCTAGTGTTGCTCAAAGCGCAGTAACACTAGATAGAACGAGAGTGATTTTTCCTGGAACTGAAAAATCGATTAACATTACTATTCGTAATGATAATCCAACGCTTCCTTATTTAGCACAAACATGGATTGATGATGCTAATGAGAAAAAATTAACAACAGGACCATTAATTGCGACGCCGCCGATCCAGCGTCTAGACCCTAAGTCATCAAGTATCGTACAAATTAGTACGACACCTTCTATCGCATCATTACCAAAAGATAGAGAGACTGTTTTTTACTATAACTTACGTGAAGTCCCACCTAAATCTGAAGAAGCGAACGTTTTACAAATTGCATTACAAAGTCGAGTAAAATTGTTTTATCGCCCAGCAGAAATTCTGTCCCAAGCAGACAGCATGTGGTTCCATAATGTGACATTAACACCGTCAGCGAAAGGGTATACCGTGAATAATGTGACACCTTTTTATTTAACTGTGATTGGATTGGCTTCAACACAAAAAGCATCTGAAACAGGTGCCTTTAGCGTTGTGATGATCCCTCCTAAATCAGATCATGAATTCGCTGTGCCTAAAACGAATGTTCCCTATATGACCATTATTAATGATTACGGCGGAAAACCGACGCTGCAATTTAAGTGTGAACAAGCTAAATGCACAGTAGCAAAAGAAATGTAACATAAGGAATAGAATATGAATTCCCAGAAATTTCGTTATCTAAAAAATAGCTGTTTATCTATGATAATTTTATTATCTGGGAGTTATGCCTATGCCAAAATAATTAATATTGAGACAAAACCTTTATTAAATTCTACTGAGACAATAGAAAGCGCATATAACAATAAAAGCAGTGGTTATATTTATGTCACTGCTAATCTTGTCAGTTCACCCTGTGATTTTATTGACTACAAAATAAAAAGTTATCGTCCAAAAAATAAATTTCTAAGTTATGACGCTTTTTTAATTACAGCGAATTTATCTGAATGTGGTATGGGTAATTCTTTTTCTCCACAGACCGTTAAAAATATGACGGCACCGACACCGATTAATTTATCTTTTATTGAGTATGATCGTGTTTTATCAAAGCATAAATTTTCATTACAAAATGGTAGAAATGCATTGCAATTTGAAGCGCGAGAATTAGGTGCTCATAGCTATCTGATGGAGATATATTATGAATAAATTGATTTATCTACTATTGCCATTATGTAGCCTCTCCACTTATAGCTATGCAGGTGGTTCATTAGATATTTCTTTTATGGGAAATCTAGTTTCTACAGGATGTAAGCTCCCTGAATCGCCTTATAACTTAGAGGTTCAGCTTAATAAAATTAGTAGTAAATATCTTTATGAATATGGACGTTCTCAACCTGTCGATTTTTCTATACCCATTGTTGATTGTTATGTGAGTGATTTAAATAAAACAATTTCAATAAAATTAAATAGTAATACTCTTGTAACAGATAAAGGTACTAGTTATTTGAAAACAGAAGGTGGCTCTAATGTTTTATTAGGTCTACTGGATAACAATGATACAGTTATTAAATTTAATGAAAAAATTGATATGGCTCGTGTTTTAGTGACAGGTCAAAATGAGCAAAATTTATTGAATTTTAAGGTTTATGCACGTCCACCTGTTACAGGGGATTTAAAAGAAGGTGCATTTTCATCGACCATTACATTTAATATTGATTATCAATAGGAGGCGATAATGAAAAAAATAATACTAGCGCTAACTATTGGCTTATTATATGTACCTATTTCATCGGCTGAAATTAATATTACAGTTAATGCGACACTAGTTAATCCTGCATGTACAGTGACGGATGCTAAAGGAGCCAAAGAGCTATTTATTGATTTTCAAAATGTGGATGTTAACGCAATAGTAAAAACACCGCCAAAAGCCTTTGATGTATTAATTAAAGATTGTAACTTAAATAAAATGATGAATTTATATCTTTCTCCTAAAGATAATGGTTATTTTTCTTATAATGGTATTGATGTATTAGCCACAACAACAGATCAATTAGGGATTGAATTTTCTGATATTACCAGTGGTAAACGTAAAATTAATGTTCAGCGTTATGAACGTATTACACCAATTCTTAGTAGCAGTAATTCAGGGAAAATATCACTAAGCACTCAGTTGGTATCAAATCGATCTGGCACACAGCTTAAAATGGGACCTTTTACAGCTAATGTTTCGTTATTAGTTGATTATAATTAGAGGCTAGTATGAAAAATTGTTTATCATTAATAAATAAAAAAACATTAATTTATTTAGGAGCTACTCTTAGCATCTGCTTATTCTCCCCATTAAATTATGCGGCTAATTATCCATCTGTTTATATTGACACAATTCAGAATCCTTCAGATGGATATACAATTAACCTTTCGGCTAGTAATGTTCAAATTTCGAAAACACCAACGATTGCATCGAATGGTGACTTTTTTTACCAAGTAGGACCTACATTCACAGTAGATAAAGGTGCTAAAGGACAAGTACAATCTAGTGGGATGGTTAACTGTATAGGGAGCTATGTAAAACAGTTTCCCGAGGGAACAAAAACAAAAGGAGATAACCATCTTCACCGCATATTTGTTTATTCTCCTCAGATGCCTTATACATTAAATGGATTGCCTGTTTTCCAACTTAGCTACAACACATTTATTACAATTGTCCCACCTGATGATATTATAAATAAATGGAATACAATAGGAAAAAATGCACGATTTTGTAATCCATCAACTAGTATGCTTAAAGACTATTTTACAAAAGGAAAAAATAAAGATTATTCAATTGATAAATTTTATTATCAATTTCCCTTCAAAATTTCTGTTTTTATAAGAAAAAGGAATATCGATGGTATTACTATTATTCCAAGCTCAGATTTTGCAGGATATGCTAGAGCATGGACAAATATAGCGGATACATCATTAGCATTTAGTTCTTTGCCTCAATTCATGCCAATTAACAGTACAACGGCACCAATGAGACTAGTTGGAGCTACATTGATATCACCAGCAGAATGTCGAACTGATGTAGGTTATAACTTGGTTATTAATCACGGTGTATTAAATGCTGAAAAATATGAAAGCCGAGTTGTTAGACCAATTAATTTCTCTTGTGATCACGTTGTTCCAACCCCAGTTGAATTTGAACTGTTTTATACCAAAGATGGTGATTCTCAACAACGTTTACCTTTAAAAGTCGATGGTACAAATAGAACTATCTATAGCAAAATTCAAATGATTGATGCTGAGACAGGTAATCGAGGACAGAAATTTACTTCTAGAGTTGGGCAATATAAGCAGATCCAAATAGAAAGTATTTTAAAAGGAACAAATGCTAGTGGAGGTAATTATAGTGGTACAGCCATATTAATAGCTGCTTATCCTTAATTCTTTCTTATTTATTAAAAAACGCTATTAAATTTAATAGCGTTTTTTTTGTTTAAAGATGGTGGGTTATTTAATTATCAAAGACTTTTTAATCAAACTCCAACACAAAGTTTGCGGAAGCACTGAGCTTGCCGGGTTTTACCTCATCACCATAACGATAATATTCAGCTTTTAATGGAACGTTATTAATACCGCTGGCTAAATCAGCCAGTTTTACAAACTGATTATTAATTAATACGGTATCGCCACTGGAGGGAGATGAAACTACAAAACCAACACCCTTTGCATTATCACTATTACCTTCATTATCGGGTTTGATTATTGTTTTTTGCCCCTCATAACTGGTAGTGTTGTGCGCCATTAATTTTATTTTAGCGGAGGAATCACCTGTACAATTTATTCTGAGATGATCTTCAGCATACTGATTATCGCGAGGAAAACCGATGTCAGAAAATGCGGTAATAGGCATTTTAGGCAAATTCATTTCAAGATTAGTATTTTCTGCACTACAAGATGTTGGTGCACTAATAATATTTACCGATAGGCGATAACTAAAACCAACTGCTGTTGTGCCACCACCTGAATTAAACCGATTAATTAATATAGAGCCAATATATTGAGTCGTAAAACGGTGTGATTTAGGATTATCTTTAGTAGAGTAAACAATTACTGTAGCGTCTCTGGTATTAAGTTTAGGTGCATTAACTGGGATTTCTTGTCCAGGTTGGCTTCTAAATGCAAGACCAGATTGGTTTTCGATTAGAACATAAGCATAATCGTCTAAGCCTACTGTAGGGCCATTGCGTACAACATAATATGCGGGCCTACCATCAATATCTCCATAATATGTTGGCATTACACCACTTGCCTCGCTATATGTTGCATAAGCATAAAACTCAGCACCATCTGGGCAATCCGCAACAGCAACATCAGAGCCATCACGTTTAAATGTAAAACGCGCCACCTCTTGATTTTTTTTGACCATTCCTTTTAGTTCAATTGTGCCACCTCTGGCATCCATTGTGCCATGTTTAATACCGCCGTTATTAACACAATCTGGTGCTGCATGGCTGTAAAAAGAGAGGGAAGATAAACTAAGAGTAAAAATTAGAAATAATAATTTATTTATCTTATTTTTTAAGTTGGTCATTTTATTTCCTTATTTACACTCAGTGTCTAAAATATATAAGCCATTAACGGGAGTTTTATTATCAATATCATAGGTCGCATGACAGCTTTTCTGCTCACCGTGAATAGTCCATGAAACTTGAATATTGCCTTGCGGTTTATTGGCCACAAAATAGAGTTGATGGAAACTTGCGACTAATTGTGTATCGTCGTTATCAATTTCGGCTTTAGCTCCCATTGGGATAGTACTCTTATCGGGCGTTTGTAATGTCAGTAGGAATTTAAATCCTTTTTTAGCATCAAAATCTGCCAACACTAATGCCCCTTTGGTCGGAATAATATTACTAATAATATTGTTCGAGATTTCAGTGTTACTAGGGATCGAATTCGTATTAACACTAATGCTATTTTTTTGGTAAGGAGACATGCCAGAAACAACGGCTAATCCACTATTATTGGTTTTAATGGATTGACCATTAATCACTTCTACACCTGAAGTATCTTTGGTTAAAATTAACGCATTCGTCTGTTGTAATGACGGTGCAAATACCGCACCGTATTGTGTTGCCACTAATGCACCACTAATACCATAGTTAATATTTTGTATATCTTGCGTATATGAATAACCGGCATTAACTACAGCGCTTTGTGCTTTATAAGAGCCATTTAAACCGCCACTATAATTAACACCTTTATTACCATATCCTTGATAAATATCCCAATTTGCTTGGTTTTTATCACCATAGGTTCCGCTTAAACGTGCGGTTTGTAATACTTGGTTATCATTATTGGTGGATATACCGTAATTTGCCCAAATGTAGTTCTCATGCAATGAAAAAGGAATGCTGATATTCATACTTAAATCATGGCTACTTTTATTATTATCGTTATAACGACTGCCATCGTAATAAGTGTAATAAACGCTATAGTTAATTTTATTAATCGCGCTGTTAAAGCCAGCATTATAAGAATGAACGGTTTTACCACTCACATATTTATAAATGACAGAATTTAAATTAACTGAAGCATTATTAGAAAATAGAGGCTGATTAATGGAGAGTGTATACTCATTTTTCAATCCATCGCGTGGATTGTATTTTGTATCCTTGTACTCCATCGCTTGCGTAAAGTTAAGAAAGTTGGCATCAAAATGGCGATAACCGACTAATGAAAGTGTTGTATCTGTTACTGATATATTTTTAGAATAATTTACTCTAAATGCATTGCCATGTAATGGATCATTGCCATTATTAGTGGAAGATTTAGCGTATAGCAAATCGGTAGTGATCGCGCCATAGCTCCCTAAATTTACCCCTGTACCAACACCAACAGATTGATATTTTTCGCCGAGAAGTACACCACCATAAAGAGTGACGTAATCAGTTAAACCATAGAAAGCTTCGGTTTGAACAACATAAGCACCATCGCCGCTATTATTGCCGTCATATTTACCAGTTGAAAAGCTATATTTTATTTCACCTTTTCTTTCAAGATTGGCAATAGAAGAAAAAGGCACAATAAAATTCTTTTCAGAGCCATCGGTTTCAGTCACGCTGACATATAAATCACCGCCACTATTCATTGGATAATAATCGGTAATATTAAAAGGCCCAGCAGGTACGCTACGCTTATAAATCACTTGGCCGTTTTGGGTGATAGTGACAACAGATTCTGTATTGGCAATGCCAGAAACACTAGGTGCATAGGTTCTGTTTTGTGTTGGTGTCATCAATCTATCAGTGACGAGTTTAATACCTCTAAATTTTACTGAATCAAATAGCTGTGAAGAGGAATAGAGATCACCAATCATTAACTCACTATTAATGCTAGTAATTGCTCTAGAAAGAACATTACTTAATGTATTCCATTTTTTATCGCCATTTTCATTCTTTGTCCATGTTGAATAATTATTAAAACGCCAAGGCCCTAAATTAACTTGGGTTTGAATATTACCATAATAACTATCTGTCGTATTACCATGACTACGACTATTAAATGAGGATAATGCATAATTCACTAATAGGGCAGGAATACCTGAATCCCAATTTTTTATTTCATTCTCTTTTAATCTATCTTCGTTAACATATAACTGTGGTAGTGTTAAAACATACTGTTTTCTATTTAAATCTAAATAACCACTTGCATTGTTGATATCGTTGAGATTAATAAAATCATTATTTTTGTTTTTATTAATCACATCATGAGGAAGATCAATGCCTGCTTTATACCACTCATCAGCTGAAAGGCGAGGGGCTAATATTTTATTATCACCCTCATCTCCCATTAGAATAAAATCAAACTCACGAGTTGATATGCGATTGTTATTTACAAAAAGTGTTACTGTATAGAGTCCTGGAGCGATACTATTTTCTCTAAAGACATTGAGATCTTCATTAGTGACTTGTTGAGTGCTTCCTTCAATATTTAATAGATTAGCAGGATAATAATCGTTTGCAGATATATTAAAAGAAGCAAATAAAGCACCAACAACAAATAAATGAAGTGACGACTTATTAAAATAATTATCCATTGTCTTTTTCATATTGAATAATATCTCTTATTGTAATGAGAATTCCATTGGTAAACTTTTTCCAAAATCATCGATATAAAATAATTTTATTTTTTCTTTACCAGACAGTGTTTTATTTACATTAATAGCTGTTTCTGATTTTGGTGATAGAAAACTAGGTATTTTTTCAATCTCTTTTCCATCAACAATAAGTTTTCCAATATTGACAAAATAAGGTGAGTTGTTTGATATCACAAGGCTATTATTTTTTATATCCCACTGTAACTCTTTGATTTCTTTTTCAATGTTAATATCTTTAAGAGATTGAGGTCTGTAAATTAGCTTGATCCTATTGGTTAGGGAATAGCGAAGAACATTCTCTAAGTTTTCATTGCTTGGTGCGACAAATTTAACATTGATCCAATACATAGATTCAATATCATTAGGCAGAGTGGTATTTTTAGTAACTTGTAATGTATTTTTTTGCTGTGCCATTAATTTAATTAATGGTGGAGTAATAACAAAATCTTGAGTGAGTTTACCATTAAGATCTTCAACCCAAGACTGTAATAAATAGTTGGTGTTTTTATCGCTATTAAAAGCAACAAAACCTTCATTGTTGTTTGTTTCATTATAAACAACGCGTGTTGTTTCTAATCCAAATCCAGCAAAACTTGATGTGATTGAACTAAATATTAGTCCTAATCCTAAAAGTGTATTTTTTAATATCATTGGTAAATACCTTTTGAATAGAAGCAGGTTAATATAATAATTAACCTGCTTTTATTTATTATTGATAAGTCAGAGTGTAATTTAATGTTGCATCAGCTCGGCCTGCTTCTACGTCATCAGCAGTGCTAACATATTTGGCAATAAAAGAGAGTGTTTTAGATTTAATATCGCCAGTGTCTTTAATTTCATACTCTTCAGTGAAATTGATACGGTAAGGATTAGATAGATCATAATCATCATAAATATGGATGCCGACATTTTTTGCGGTATTAGGATCATTAGGATTATCCAATGCTAGAATTTTATCGGAACTATCATCAGCTTTACCTGATAATTTTAATTTAACTTTGCCTTGGGGTGGACAATTAACTAATGAGATCTCTAATTTACCATTACCGGCTGTTCCACCTACTTCACTACCAGCGTCATCAAATTCACTGGTCGCGTAGCGACCCATATTAACGTTACCGTCAGAGCCAGTACCATTAATATCAATAGTGCATGTTGATGAATAAATTAAGCCTGTAAAAGAAATCTGACCAGTTTGCTCTTCTGCAGAAACTGTTACACTTGCTGTTATTGCTGAAATAACGAAAGCTATTGGAAGTATTTTTTTTGTTAAAATAGTCATTTTGACCCCTAGTGATTGATATAAATAGTATTTAATAAAGCATATTAAGTGCTATTTATTCTAAGATTAGTTTATTATTACTGCTCATAGATCAACTAAAGGCATCAGGAGATATAAGCACTTTAAACAGATAAATCTAATAAAAAATATAATCTTAAATAAAATAGCTTTTACTATTAATCATAAAAATCGAAATCAACTTTCATTGTTTTAATTTTTATAATTAACATTAAATCTAGATATAGAAATTGGCTTCAAATTTTGTACAAGCGGATTCTATGTAGTTTATTTAGTTCTGTCTCATGGACAGTGTTACAAAATTCTCTTATGTAATAGATAAAACTCATTAATAAGATAATAAAATATAATTTTTTTCCTGTTGTTTTTCATTTGGTTATGTTTTTTAGGGGGATTGAGGATAAGAGGGGATAGTTAAAATTTACTTTATGGATAATATATTTTGTTACAAATAGAATTAAAATTAAATTGTATTAATGACAATACTTTATAAAAACCAATCATTAAAAGAAGAGTTCTTAATAATAATTAAAACAGTATTAGTGGGAATAATAATTATTATAATTTTCTTTGTCTGTTTTTTTATTTAATTTTCATATTGGGTGTTTTAAATATGAAAACACCCATATTAAATGCAATTTTATTGAGCTTTCATTTTTCTATATAAAGTTGCAATGCTAATTCCTAAAATTTCAGCAGCTTTTTTCTTTCCTTCTAATGTTATTCCTGTTTTATCTAATACGCTCATAATGGTTTGATATTCTGATGTCAGGCTTTGAGTTTTGAGAAGCTCCTGTGTGTTTAATGGTTGAGTTTTATTTTTATTGTCTGTTTTAACTTCTGTATAGATACCACTGACTTTTTCTTTTTCTAAAGGTTCAGAATGAGGGGGTTCTAGCAAATAAGGAGGAAGATGACTGAGGTTTAAATCAACGGTATCGCCTTGCATAACATACATATACTCAATCACATTGCGTAGCTCTCTGATATTGCCGGGCCAATCATAGGAATATAAGTAGTTAATAATAGAGTTGGGGATCTTCGCTGCAGGTCGCTGATAGGTTAATGCTAAATCGTCGGCAAAAAATTGCGCAAGTTCTGCGATGTCTTCCCGATGATCACGTAATGCAGGAGTGTGGATCGGAACAACATTCAGGCGATAAAACAGATCTTCACGAAATTGTCCTTTATTTACCATTTCACGCAGATCTTTATTGGTGGCAGCAATGATCCTCACATCAATATTGATCATATTATTAGAGCCAACACGAGTAATACTTTTTTCTTGAAGTACGCGTAAAAGCTTGGCTTGTAGATGCAAAGGCATATCCCCAATTTCATCTAGGAATAGGCTTCCACCATGCGCTAATTCAAATTTACCAATACGCCCTTTAGGATCAGCGCCACTAAATGCACCACGTACATAACCAAAGAGCTCACTTTCTAAGAGTTGTTCAGGAATGGCCGCACAGTTAATAGTAATAAAAGGCTGCTTTGTGCGTAGGCTTTGTTGATGAATAGTATAAGCAACCACTTCTTTACCTGAGCCACTTTCTCCTGTGATAAGCACACTGGCGTGACTAACAGCGACTTTGCTTAACATACTTTTTAATTGAAGCATACTTTGTGAATTGCCAATTAAAGGGGAGTGGGGATTTTCATCAACAGAGAGGGTATTTACTTGTGTCATATAATCACGAGCATCATGAAAGATAACCATGCTGAGTTGGTCATTATCAACCGATGAAAACGTGATTTTTTTACACAGAACATGATAGCGTTGTTGGTTTAATACCAGCCATGCTTCTTCATCGCCATAAAGAATATCGCCTGTCATCTGGATATCGAGAGATTGACCAATCAATTCACAATCAAAAAAGCGTAAAGCAGAAAGATTGGCGTGCCAAATTTTGCCTTGGCTATCGATAGCAATTACACCTCTATCCATTACATCAATCAAGTTACGGAAAGTGCCAAATCGTTCTTGTTCTCTAAGCCTTTCAAGGCATTCAAAAACACGGCTTGAGATCATCTCTGAAAACTGTTCAATAAAGGTGATAAAAGCCTGCTTTTGTTTCATCAGGAATTTTTTTTGTTCTCGGTTAGAACAGATAATACCAATGACACCAATAACTTGATTATTAAGAAAAATTGGCGCGTTTAGATCAAGCTCTTCGGTACAAGTTAAGCGATTTTGACATAGCTGACAGAGATCATTCTCTTTTGGATCTTCGATCAGAATGGTTTTTTGGACTTGTAGTACATGGCGATAAATATACCCATTACTAGAAACATCTTGATTGAGCATATAGCGATAACGACCTGTACCAGCAATACGAATTAAGTTGTTATCAATAATTTCAACATCGGTACCGGTGATACCGGCAATGGCATCAGTGTACTTGCTGATTTCATCTTGTAGTGTACTGAGTAATGAGTGCATCACATTCTCACCTTAAAATTATCAATATTGATAATAAATTATCATCACTTGTTTATGGTGTTAAATTTAGTTGTTATTTATCAGTTTATTATATGATTTTCGTATAAAGCTCACACAGTTTATTATTATTGATAATTTATCACTTAAATAAAACCGCCTAGATCACAGCTTTTCTGCATCATTAATTTCATCTCTTAATCGTTAAAACAATAAAAATATTTAAAATCAAATTGTTATGTTTTTATTCAGGGCTTTTTGAGTGAGTTGGCATACATATTGCGATATAGGGGATAACCCTATGTATTCCGATTAATCGCGATATTGGGTTATCGCGAATTTTAAAGTGTGATTAAGAGGTAATTCCATGCAGGAGCAATTGCAGTACCTGATTAACCAAAGTTCATTTACGCGAAAACCAACCGCTGAGCTTGTCCCTTTTCGTTATGAAGAGTTAGCCAAAGCGTTAGATTTTCACAGAACTATTCCAGGATACGCACCTACACCATTATTTCATTTACCCCAGTTAGCTAAAACCTTAGGGGTTGGTGAGTTATATCTCAAAGACGAGTCTTTCCGTTTTGGTTTAAAAGCATTTAAAGCGTTAGGTGGTGCTTATGCAATGGCACGCCATATTGCTGATTTCCTCGAAATGGACATAAGTGAATTACCTTATGAGGTAATGATCAGTGATGAGATCAGGAAAAAGTTAAATGGCGTAACTTTTGCGACAACCACTGACGGGAATCATGGACGCGGTGTTGCTTGGATGGCAAGACAGTTAAAACAAAAAGCTGTGGTCTATATGCCAAAAGGATCATCGCAAGAACGTTTGGATGCCATTTTACGTGAAGGTGCCGTCGCTGAAATCGTTGATATGAACTATGACGATGCAGTGAGAATGACGGCTGAAATGGCTGAAAAATACGGCTGGATAGTGGTTCAAGATACTGCATGGGATGGTTATGAAGAGATCCCACTTTGGATCATGCAAGGCTACGGCACTTTAATGCTGGAATCTCTCGCGCAATTACATGAAGTACCTCCGACGCATATTTTTGTGCAAGCCGGTGTAGGCTCTTTTGCGGGTATGGTGCAAGGCATGGTAACCGCGGCTTATGGCAAACAAGCACCGAAAGTGATTGTGACTGAAGCGCGTATTGCCGACTGTTTATATCAATCTGCAGTATCAGGAAAAGCGGATGCTATTCCTGTTGGTGGGGATCTACAAACAGTGATGGCAGGGCTTGCTTGTGGTGAAGCGAATAGTATTGGTTGGAATTTATTACGCGATTATTCAGCGGCATTTTTCTCTTGCCCTGATGCCGTCGCGACTAGGGGAATGCGGATTTTAGGGAACCCTTTACCCGGCGATCCGCACATCATTTCTGGTGAATCTGGCGCAGTGACAACAGGTTTGCTCTCTATTTTGATGCAATCACCTGTTTATCAGAACGCGAAAGAAGAGCTGGGATTAGATGAAAATGCAAGAGTGCTTGTGATAAGCACTGAAGGTGACACCGATCCTGAACGTTATCGCGATATCGTGTGGGATGGTGAGTTGCCTAGCTTCAAACAATTTTAAAAAACAAATAAGTCTTTTGGAGTGAATAGTATGTTATCAGCAAACCGATTTGATGAAGTTATTAAGAATTGCCAATTATTAATCCAACAAAAAAGCTATTCAGGTGAAGAAGGTAACGTTGTTAAGGTCATAGAAGAGATGATGAAAAACTATGATTTTGACGATATTCATATTGATAAATACGGCAATATCATTGGCGGAATTATAGGTCAACATCCAGGGAAAACCCTTGTTTTTGATGGCCATATCGACACCGTACCGGTTAGTGAGCGTGACTGGAAAGAAAAGCCTTATGGTGCAGAAATAAAAGACGGCAAGATTTATGGCCGTGGCACCAGTGATATGAAAGGTGCTGTCGCTGCTATGATTTCGGCGATAGGTTTTTATGGTCAAGATAATCAGCGTAATTTTGCTGGCCGCATTTATGTCTCTTGTATTGTGCATGAAGAGTGTTTTGAAGGTGTTGCCGCAAGACTCGTTTCTGAGCGCTATAAACCAGACTATGTGGTGATTGGTGAAGCTTCCGAATTAAACCTCAAGATTGGGCAACGTGGTCGTGCTGAAATTGTTGTTGAAACTTTTGGTAAACCCGCTCACTCCGCTAATCCAGATGCTGGGATCAACTCTGTTTATAAAATGGCAAAACTGATCGAGAAGATCAGAACCTTAACACCATCGGTTCATCCTGTATTAGGAAAAGGGATCTTAGAACTAACGGACATTAAATCATCACCTTATCCGGGGGCTTCGGTTGTACCTGAGTATTGTCGTGCCACTTACGATCGCCGTTTATTAGTGGGTGAAACTAAAGAACAAGTGCTTGCACCATTACAAAAAGCGATTGATGAACTTGCTTCTCAAGATGCTGATTTTAAAGCTAAAGTCTCTTATGCCTACGGTACTGAAAAATGTTACACCGGAGCCACTATTGAAGGTGAACGATTCTTCCCTGGTTGGGTATTAGAAGAGAGCGATCCTTATGTGCAAAGCGTTTTAAAAGGGCTGCATGAATCGGGCTTTAACCCTACCGTCACACAATACTCTTTCTGTACTAACGGTAGTCACTATGCAGGTGAAGCGGGTATTAAAACCATTGGTTTTGGTCCATCCCGAGAAAACTTGGCGCACACCATTGATGAATATATCGAAATTGAACAGTTAACAGGTGCTGCGAGCGGTTACTACAGCATTATGAACAGCCTTTATCACCTTTAATCTTACGAAATAAATCCTTACTAGAAGAGTATCTGACAAAAGAGTCAGATGCTCTTTGGAGAAATAACAGAATGAAAACAATATTTAAAAACGCCACTGTTATTGATGGAACAGGGGCAAGTGCATTTCAAGCTGATGTTGTGGTTAATGAAGGAAAAATAATAAAAATCGGCCAGTTTGATGCAAAAACAAATGATCAGATTATTGATGCAACAGGGAAAATAGTCTGTCCCGGTTTTATTGATACTCATACTCACTCTGACTTGTCTGCTCTGCTTAACCCTGCTTTATCCGCCAAAATTCGCCAAGGGATCACCACTGAATTGTTAGGGCAAGATGGTGTCGCGTTAGCACCATTACCAGAACAATATATTTCAGCATGGCGCAAGAATATTGCGGGTTTAGATGGTGATTCTGACAGTATTGATTGGCATTTTAAGAATACCGAAGGTTACTTAGGGATGTTGGAAGCTAGAGGCTCTGCAACGAATCTTGCTTACCTTGTTCCTCATGGCAACATCCGAATGGAAGCGATGGGATTAGAAGGTAATCCTTCTACTCGAGAAGATGTCGCCAAGATGTGTGAGATTTTAGAGCGTGAATTAAAAGCAGGGGCATTTGGTTTATCAACTGGATTGATTTATATGCCTTGTGCCTTTGGTGATACCGCTGAAATGATTGAGCTTTGTAAGGTGACAGCAAAACACAATGGTATTTTTGTCGTTCACCAGCGCAGTGAAGCTGACGATATTATTCAATCGACTCAAGAGCTTATTGATATCGCTAAAGCATCAGGTGTTTGGTTGCATATTTCCCATATGAAGGTGTGCGGTAAGAAAAACTGGGGATTAATCGACGAAATGCTCGGTATGTTAGAACAAGCACAAAAAGAAGGTATCCGTATCTCTTTTGACCAATATCCATATGTGGCAGGCAGTACCATGCTTGGGGTGATTTTACCGCCTTGGGTTCACGCAGGAGGTACAGAGAAATTATTAGAACGCTTAGCCTCTCCTGAACTGCGTAAAAAGATGATTGAAGATATCGAAAAAGGCATTCCGGGTTGGGATAACTTTATTGATTTCGCAGGGTTAGAAAATATTTATGTCACTAGTTCTAAAACAGAAAAAAACCAAGATGCTGTTGGACTTAGCCTTGTAGAGCTAGGCAAATTGAGAGGTAAAGATCCGTATAACGCAACATTCGACCTGCTATATGAAGAAGAAAATGCGGTCGGAATGGTGGATTTTTACGGTACAGAAGAACACGTTATCAAATTCTTATGTCGTCCTGAACAAAACGTATGTACTGATGGGCTAATGGGGGCTGGTAAACCTCATCCCCGTGTATTCGGTGCATTCCCTCGTGTTTTAGGGAAATACGTCAGAGAAGAAAAATGCCTCACTTGGGAACAAGCTATCCGCAAAATGACAGGTAAACCTGCCGAAGTCCTTCGATTAACCGACAGAGGCTTAATTAAAGAGGGATATGCCGCAGATATTGTGATGTTTGATCCTGAAACCATTATTGATAAAGGCACGTTTGTTGAACCAAACCAATACCCAGAAGGGATCGACTTGGTAATGGTCAATGGTCGTATCGCATTAATTAATGGGGTCGAAAGTTACGCTTGTAGCGGTCATGTTTTAAGAGCATAGCCGCACAATAGCGCTCTTAAACGTTAAACCTTATCTCTGTTTATCACGGTTGTTATTCAACCGTGATGGTTTCCCCTTACCTGAGGAACAGGAAAATGAGTTCAAATATTATTCCAGACCTTCATCAGAAGAAAACATGGAAAGCTCGTTATACGGTTTTATCCTTAATTTGGTTAGCATGGTTACTTTCATTCTTAGATAGAATGGTAATGAGTGTTTCATTACCCTTTATTGGACGTGATCTTAATCTTGATACCACCCAACAAGGCTTAATAATCAGTGCGTTCTTTGTCGGTTATGCGGCATTCCAAATACCCGGTGGTTTCTTAGCTGACCGCTTTGGTGCGCGTAAAATCATGGCGATCGGTATTGCATGGTGGTCAGTATTCACCAGCTTAACGGGTATGGTGTTTACATTACCGTTAATGCTTGTTGTGCGATTCTTATTTGGTATTGGTGAAGGTTGTTTTCCCTCTGCCTCGTGGAAAATGATCTCAACGTATTTCCCATCTAAAGAGCGTGGTCGTGCAACGGCAATTCAGTCAACAGTAAATACCTTAGGGCCGGCATTAGCTGTCATTGTTGCAGCGAGTATTATCGGTGCTTTTGGCTGGCATATGGTGTTTATTGTTTTAGGTATTCCGGGTTTATTAATAGCAGCGGGTATTTATTTCTTCACTCGTGATAACCCAAAAGATCACCCAAGTATTACTCAACAAGATCTCGATGAATTAGCAGCAGATGGCACATTAACGGATAAACCTGTTGAAGAGGTACCTTTTAAAGACGTTTTAAAGATGCCAGTGTTGTGGCAAATGGCAGCGATTTGGTTTCTGTTTGATATTACCTTCTGGGGATTCTCAACATGGTTACCAAGTTATTTAATTACTGTTCGTGAATTCTCTTTGGCTAAAACCGGGGTAATGGCGGCTATTCCATTCTTATTTGGTGCTGGTGGTACATTATTAGGTGGTTATGTTTCTGATAAATGTAAATCACAGCGTAAATGGTTATATATGGTTACCGCAGTGATTGCAGCTGGCTTCTTATATATGACATATACCGTTGAAAGTGCTGATATGGCGGTTGTATATCAGTGTATTTCAGCATTATTTATGTTCTTCGCTATGGCAATGTTCTGGGGTATTTTAATGGATACTATTCCAAATAAAATCATGGGTCGTGCTTCAGGGATTGTTAACTTCGGTGGTCAAATGGCAGGTGTTGTTTCTGCACCGGTTATGGGCTTCTTAATTAAAGCCAGTGGCGGTAGTTATGACAGCGCATTTATGTTTATGATCATTGCATTGGTTGCCTCTGCTGTTGTGACGTTCACTGTTAAAATGAGAAATACACCAGCACCCATTTAATTAATCAGTATTAATAACGTTTATATTTAAATAAGTGTGATGTTATTAAAAGAAATAAGATTAATTAAATAAAATAAATGTATTAACTGTAAGATTTATTTATTAAAACTCACTATACGCTTTATTGATTTTTTAATTTAAAAAATCTTATTGCAGGATACTTTTGTCTTAAAAAAGCCACGATTAAAAATCGTGGCTTTGCTTTTGTTAGCTTAATAACACTATTTGCTTATCAGAATAAAGTCATTACCACTAAAACAGAGTGTGGCATCACCACGAATAACTCGGTGATGGGCAATATGGCGTTGGCTATTTAATGAGGCGTGTTGCTTCATCATATAAGCCTCTAAATGCCACGCAATAAGTTTTTTAGCGAGCTTTTTATTAGCGTGCTGACTACGCTCTGATTGCACTTTTACACTAATACCAGTGGCAATATGTGTTGCTCTGACCGCAGATTCTGTTTTGTTAACATGCTGACCACCGGGGCCATTGGAACGCATGGTTTCAAAGACAATTTCTTTGTCATTAATTTCATCAGGTTGCTCAAAACAAGCAACACCAATAAACCAGTTTTTACGCTTATGTCGTGGTCGTAGTGTACTTGCACACTGCCATTGCACTGAACCTGCCCATTGTTGTGCGATAGCTTGTGCATCACTACCTTCAAGAGATACTAATGCAGATTTTAAGCCATGACGTGAAGGCTCTTTTTCAAGAACAGTAACCTTAACTTGCTGTTTTATTGTTGATTTCAAAAAATAATTTAAGGCTTTTTCAACGGCTAAACAGCACTCTTCAGGACCTTGTGCGGAGGTGAATTGTAATAACATTACGCCATCTCTCCACTGGTTTTATAGGTGATCACGGGTTTTAAACGAGCAATGACTTCGATTAATCCAATACTCACCATACTTTCAATCACTGTCTCAATTGATTTATAAGATTGTGGTGCTTCTTCATAAATCAGTTGTTTATTGGCACAAATAATACGGCTACCTAATGCAGTTCGTGAAAGTTGTAAGGGTGTAAAACGGTGTGATAAACGGCCTTTACACTCTGTTCGCATCCATTTTCTGCCAGCACCATGCGGTAATGAATGAAGGCTTAATTCAGACACAATAGGCTTAACAATATAACTGTAATCACCGCGTGAACCAGGAATAACGACCATATTGTGATGTGCCGGTGTTGCACCTTTTCGATGTAACCAGCCTTGTTGACCATGTAATTCGCAAGGCTCTACAAGATTATGATTTACATCAGAAATAACTTCACCTTGAGTACGGATCTGGCGCATCATTCTTTCACCAATAAGGCGACGATTAATCTTTGCATAATCAAGTGCATTATTGTGAGCTTGTAAATATTCATTTGCATCTTCGGTGTTAGCAACCAGTCCTTTATGACCAAACTGTTCTGTATGAGCACGTAAGATAGATTGTCCTAAACCTCTCGAGCCGCTGTGAACGAGTAGCAATAACTGTTTTTTATTGATACCACTTTCAGCGAAAAGGGTTTCATTGATCACTTGGTCAATTTGTTGGAATTCAGCAAAGTGATTACCACCACCAATAGAGCCTAAAGATCCAGCAAAAGGGTGGTTTTGCATTTCAGTCGGTAGATGTGTTTCTAACCATTCTGAAGGTGCGATATCACTCATTTCACTTAACTGTTTTTCTGCTTTATCTAAGTTAAGTTTGCTGTTTTTAAATTCAGTTTGAAAGAGTGTCATACCACAGCCAATATCATTTCCGACTAAAGCAGGGTAAAAACGATTAACAGAAAAAAAGGCTGCTCCAATAGGATAACCGCGACCTGGATGTAGGTCTGGCATACCTGCCACATAAGCCATATCAGGAAGTTGAGCCGTTGTTTCTAATTGTTGGATTGCTTTGCTTTCAATCCAAGTATTATCCGATGCGATATAACAAACGCTGTCAGATAAATAATGAACACACTTGTCCATATACCAATCCATATAATGTAAAGGATAAAAAATAAATTGATTGGCGGACAGCAAAAAGAAGGAAAAAAGGATTACTTCTGAGATTGTCCGCAAAGAGTATTCATATTTGTAGTTGTCATGGGATACCTCCTTGCGTTAATTAAAATGGGTGAGAAATAATAAATCGCGGGCATAGTAACCACTTTTTTTTGCCTTGGCAATCAAAAAGTGGTGTGAATTTTATTTATTTTTATAAAAGAGAATAAATATAATTTATTTAATTTAATGCTAACTTTTCTTTATTATTTATTTTAGTTAGCCCTCTATTTTTAATTAATAAATCACTTTTACTGAGCTTTTTCGGCAATAATCTTCGTAATCATCCGTCAATTTTCTATCTGTGATAACAACATCAAACTGAGCTAAATCGCCCATATTGCCCGGCGCTGTTTCATCAAAATAGTGATATTTGGTGAGTAAAATTTTACGAATAGATTTATCCATCGCTTTTTTCTTCATATAAAGATCGTCGATGTTATAACAGGTAACGCCAAAATCGAGATGGATGCCTTCAGCTGAAATAAAAGCTTTCTTAGGATTAATGCTATCAAGATAAGAAGGTTGGGTCGGATTGTAGAAAGAATCACTTTTAGGGCGATATTCACCTCCGCAGAGTAATACGGTGGCATTTTTCTTCTGGCTTAATGCCAAAAATACACGATGAGAATAACAAATTCCGGTGAAATGCAGGTTATCGGGAATAAGCTCAATCAGTGTAGGAATAAATTGCCCATTATCGAAAAAAAGAACATCGCCGTCAGAAACCATACCTGCGGCAAGATTTGGAATATGAAGTTCTTCAGTTTGATCTGGTGTAATAATATCAGAGGATGTTGAGATTAACCCTGAATGAGGCTGCGCTAATGCAACAACGTAACCACCTAATAATGACATCGGAAAAGGGTTTTCGGCGTCAGAACTAAGGTCGCGCCTAATTGTCATTTCAGAAACTTCAAGGATCCTCGCGGCGTCTTTAAGATGTATGCGACCTGAGCGTTTAATACATTCACTGAGGCGGCGCAAACGTTCGTGCTGTTTGGTCTCTATCACCGAAGGATCCTTGTGTTATCGAATAGCGTACTCCAAGAAAATATACGCTAAATAATTAGTAGTTTGATTCAGGTGCATCTGAATCTGTTGCGATAGCGACACTTGCGCTAGCACCGATACGTGTTGCACCTGCTTTGATCATGTTTAATGCTGTTTGACGATCGCGAACACCACCTGATGCTTTCACGCCAACTTCATCACCCACTGTTTTGCGCATTAAAGCAACATGATGTTCGGTTGCGCCCATTGTACTGTATCCTGTTGATGTTTTCACAAAATCAACGCGGATCTCACGACACATTTCACAAACTAAACGTACTTCGTCATCAGTTAATAAGCAAGTTTCTAAAATAACTTTTAGAGTTGTATTACCACAAGCTGCTTTTACTGCTTCAATATCTTGTTTTACGAAGTCTAAACGACCGCTTTTTAACATACCGATATTGATAACCATATCGACTTCTTGTGCACCTTGACGAATAGCTTCAGCTGCTTCAAATGCTTTTGTTGCTGTTAAACCAGCACCAAATGGGAAGTCGATAACACAACATACTTTTACATCACTTCCTTTAAGGCAAGTTCTTGCTAAAGGGATGTAAGAAGTGTTAATACAAACAGAGAAGAAACCATGTTCAGCTGCTTCAGCACACAATTTCTTGATTTGTGCTTCAGTTGTATCTGCTGCAAGAAGGGTATGATCGATATAATTAGCTAATGGACGCATAGTATATTCCTTAATAAGAAGATTGTTATTTATCACTCATGTTAGTTTGGCAACATATTAGTGCTGTTTTAACGAGATAACAATCACAAATGATACTTAAATAACATGATACTGTTATATATCTATCAGAATGTCACTATTTTCACATTTATAAATTTCACATAAGAGTAAGAGGCGCTATGGATATCGCAGTGATTGGTTCAAATATGGTGGATTTGATCACCTATATAGATAGGATGCCAAAAGAGGGAGAAACCCTTGAGGCGCCGGCATTTAAGATTGGTTGCGGTGGTAAAGGGGCTAACCAAGCGGTTGCTGCTGCTAAATTAAATTCAAAAGTGATGATGTTAACAAAGGTTGGCGATGATATTTTCGCGGATAACACCATCATGAATTTAGGATCTTATGGCATTAATACACGCTATGTTGAAAAAGTACCGGGTACAACAAGTGGCGTTGCACCTATTTTTGTGACTTCTCAATCATCAAATAGCATTTTAATTGTTAAAGGTGCTAATCAGCATTTGTCGCCAGAAGATATTGATAGAGCGACCGATAGTCTGAAAAAATGCAAAATAATTGTACTGCAATTAGAAATCCCGCTTGAAACCGTCTATCACGCTATTGAGTTCGGTAACAAACACCATATTCCTGTGTTATTTAACCCAGCACCCGCTTCAAAAGAATTAGATCTTGATATTGCTGCTCGTTGTGACTTTTTTGTTCCAAATGAAACAGAGCTGGAAATTTTAACGGGGATGCCAATCACTACAATGGGTGAAATTCGTGAAGCCGCCTGTTCTTTACTACAAAAAGGTTTTAAGAATGTCATCGTTACATTAGGTGAAAAAGGGGCATTATGGATGAATGGCCAAATTGAGAAGTACATTCCTGCCATCAAAGTTGATGCTATAGATACCAGCGGAGCGGGTGATGCTTTTATTGGTTGTTTCTCTCATTATTATGTTCACACCAATAATATTGAAGAAGCTTTAAATAAAGCCGTTATGTTTTCAGGCTTAAGCGTTACCGGAAAAGGTACGCAATCTTCTTATCCAAGCATTGAAGAATTTGGGCAGTTTTTAGGAAATAAAAAATAACGGATAATTCTATTTGGGATATTATCCAGTTATGATGATTTAGCATAAAAAAGCACCCTTTAATTCAGACTAAAAGAGTCCAACTTTTGGGGTGCAGTTCAGTTTACGGTGGGGAGCAGTCACATAGGGGACTATCAGTTAAATTAAGCAATGAGAAAATACGTTTTAATACACTATTAATTGCCTGTGACTTCACAAATTTATTAATTTATGAGGTTCTTCTTTAATTTTTTGCCAAAAATAAATGCTTCTTGTCTGAATGTTAAAGGTGAGTTTTCTTTTTACTGCTTAGAATTAGCTATTATTATTGTTTTTGTACCTTATAAGTGACTTTATTTTATATTTTTATTTTTCAACCATATTTTTCAAGAATATTTCTTAATAAAAGAATTATTTGAGAAAGTAAATAATAATTATGCTTAAGGGTGTCAAATGAAACTATACAGTGAAGATTATTTTTCTGCACCAAATCAACCTATTGCGGTAGAGCCTAGGGTTCCTCAGCCTATATTTCCTGAACATACTCATGATTTCAGTGAAATATTTATTGTCACCCAAGGAATTGGATTACATGTTTTAAATGGGCAACCTCATACGTTATGTCCAGGAACAGTCTGTTATATTAAATCTGAGGATTATCATTTATTTGATAATGTCTCAGGCTTAAATTTAACCAATGTGTTATATCGCTCTATATCAGAGTTTACATATTTAAATAATATTAGTCAGTTTCTACCTGTAAATAATAAAGACAAATGCTCACATTGGTTATTAAATAAAGTTAATTTTATTAAGTCACAAAAAATAATTGATAAATTAAGTAAGGTGACAGGAAAAGATATTGCTGAAGAAGAGAGTTTATTTTTTCAATTATTAGTAACATTGCAAGAGGGAAAATATAATACTATAACGGATGGAAGTAACGAACAAAAAATGATGCAAGTATTACGCTGGTTAAATATGAATTATCTTGAGGTTGTTGATTGGGCAGTACTTGCTGAAAAGTACGATATTTCATTACGAACGCTACATAGGCACATAAAAAATCATTTGGGGTTATCGCCTCAAAATTATTTAATGAAACTAAGATTATCAGATGCTTATTATAAAATTCGTTTCTCGGATGAGCGTATTACTGATATTGCATTGAATTGTGGTTTTAATGATAGCGCCTATTTTTCTACCTGTTTTAAAAATGAGTACAATGTCACACCCAGAGCGTTACGTTATTGCACATAGAATGCTATCTAGCAATGATATTTTTTTTAGCATTTGGGAGTGGTAATGAATAACAATATTTTATCCCTAAAAGGTAACAATTATTTTATTTGTGATGAGAATACTATCACAATAGAAAAAAGAAAATCACAAGAGAGTTTTGTTATTCATGATCATGATTTTAATGAATTAGTCATGGTTTTTTCGGGAAATGGCATTCATACATGGAATGGGGATGATTACCCTATAACTTGTGGTGATTTTTTTTATATTAATGCCAATGATAGGCACGGCTATTATGCCGTTAATCAGTTAAGACTAGTTAATATCTTGTATAAACCTGAAAAACTGTTATTTAAACAAGAAATATCACAATACCTTCCTTTGGTAACAGAAGCAAAAGAGATGCGTCAGTGGAAATTACCACCATCTTGTTTATCTCAATTTGTTCCTATTATCGAACAAATAGATAAAGAGTGTCGTAAGCCTGACAGTCTTTCAATTCACTTATGTGAAGCTTTTTTCTTGCAGTTTATCTTACTGATTTCTCGTTATCGCTATCAGCTCAATAATTCACCTGTAAGTTCTGTTCATTTAATTGATATTTTAATTACAAGATTAAATCAAAGTATATCAACACCATTTTCTTTAAACGGATTTGCACAGGAGCATCAGGTCGCTTCTCGTTCCTTATATCGATTATTTAAATCGAATACGGGAATGACAATTACCGGCTATTTACAGCAATTACGCTTATGCCATGCGGCTACATTATTAAGAACAACAGATTTATTAATTAGTGATATTGCTGCGCAATGTGGTTATGAAGACAGTAATTATTTCTCATCTGTTTTTCATAAGAAAATGAATATTACGGCAAGTGATTATCGACAAAATTTTCATAGCAATAAATAAGCCAGACGGGCGATATTATTAAATATCACCCTAAATAGACGGTTATTTAAGAAAGAACACTTCTTGTAAATCATCGCTTACAGGGCTGTTATCTGGATTTGATGGCATGACATCAGACATGTATTTCCACCATTTTTGACAGATTTCTGTCGTAGCGACCGCATTCCATTGTGCTTCTGATTCAATTTGTACATAACCAAAAAGTAGGTTTCTCTTTTTATCAAGGAAGATGGAGTAATTATGAGCACCATGAGATTTTAATGTTGCTTCAAGTTCTTGCCAAATCGGGTTATGTCGTTGTTGATATTCTTGATGAGCGTTGGCATTAACTTGCATAACAAAGGCTTTTCTTATCATGGGTAACCTCTTAATTAAGATAAGATTTTTATCAGGAAATATCAGGGCTAATACACATTAGCCCTGATGATCTATTATGCGGCCATACCTAAGCCCACAATATTGGCAGCAAGAATGATCACTAAACAACCCAGAGATAAAATACGTACAGGTTTTCTTCCAGTATCTTTCCACTCTTTTAATATTAAGCCGACAATACCACCACATAAGACATAGAAGCTCATGTGTAGCATCCAGCTCATAAAGCCGTATTCTGTTGGAATATTGGCGTGACCCCATGCATAAAAGAAGAATTGGAAATACCACATACCACCACCTAAGATGGCAAATAAGATATTGCTAATAAGTAGTGCTTTAGGGACAGAAATATCAAGTTTGAAAGAGAGATCTTTTTTGCACATCAGGCGACTAAAGCAGTAGCCTAAATTAATTAATGCACCACCCCCCATAATTACCACATAGCTTGGCAAAGCCACATAGAGAGAAGAAACGCCTAATTGGGATGCAGTTTCATGCATAGGAACGGCTGCACTCATCGCAAATGACATGCCAGCAGAAAAAATACCGCACATTACTGCTAATAATAAGCCTTTTTTCAGATCAAACTCTTCAGCTCGAACACCCGTTGCCCGCTCTTTTAAAAGCCCTGCATAAGAGACTATCGCTACGCCAATGAGGGCAATTGCCACTCCGGCCAAAGTTAGTTTTCCTCCCGTTGAAGCAACGAGTTCACCAAATTTACCTTGAATAATCGGTGTCATTAATGTGCCGACAATTAAGGTTATCCCAATGGCAATCCCAATTCCCATCGACATTCCCAAATAGCGCATTGTCAGACCATAACCAATGTTTCCCACTCCCCACATTGCACCGAATAAAAAGACAGGTAACAGGATCTCACTACCAAAAGAAGCGTAATATGCCCAAAAATCAGGAAGTAGTAAGTAGCTGATTGTCCAAGGTAAAATTATCCAAGAAAATATTCCAGCCACAGACCACATGGTTTCCCATGACCATCTTTTGACTTTTTTCAGTGGTGCGTAAAAACATGCAGCGGAGGCGGCACCGACAAAGTGCCAGAAAATGCCTAATATAATTCCACTACCCATGAGTTTTTCCTCATACCATTATTATTGTGTTTTTCTTTGTGACAAAGGAAGGGCTTTGCCACAAAGAAACGGGTGTTATTTCAGCGCTTCGCGCATTGGAGAAACATTAAAGCGTTTAGCTAACGCAATGAGATTTTCGGTCGAAATAGTCTGCTTTTTACCGCCCATTGAGAGTACTTTGACTAGAATTTCAGCTGATTTTTCAGCGGTATCAATTAAGCCAAATGCATCATCAAGAGTTGGTCCTGAGCCAAAAATACCGTGGAATGGCCATAAAACCAGTCCGTGTCTTTCCATTTGTCGTGCTGTTTCAAGTCCAATGCCATCTGTTCCTGGTACCATCCAAGGGAAAACACCAATACCATCAGGGAACACCACTAAACACTCTGTACTCATTTCCCAAAGTTGGCGTGTAATGGTGGCACTATCGAGCGGTAGCACGTAGCTAAGTGCAATCAAGTTTGTCGCATGGCAATGCATAATGACGCGATTTTGTCCTTCAGTGACTTTTAGTCGCGTAATATGTGACTGAAAATGGGCTGCAAATTCAGAAGTTGGAATACCACCATTAACCAGTCCCCAAACAATGTGGTAACCCTGACCTTCTTCATCAATTTTTACCAATCCCAAGGTATCTTCGGGATCGAGTGCAACGTTGCGAAAAAACTTACCTGATCCTGTCACGATAAAGTATTGATTTGCTAATTCTTTAACAGGTTCTGTGACTTCGATATAGCGTGGTGTTGAATAAAAGTCTCCCTGATAAGGTAGGACTTCTTCTGGTGTTAAACGTAAGCTGACATTCCCGCCATTACGTTCATCCCAGCCTTTGAGCCACATATCACTGGTGGCTTTGATCATGCCTTGTACAAAATGAGATGTGATAATTTTTTGCATGGGGTTAACCTTATCTCTTTGATAAAACATTGTTTTCGTAATGACGAACTTCTTGTAACCACTTATCGCCTACAGGAACATTTTGGCGCTCGCAGTATTCGTCCCAAACAGCTTGCCAAGGTAGTGCTTTTTGCTCTTCCAATAAGGCAAGGCGTGCCGTGAAATCACCATCAATTTCTAATTGGCGTAACATTGGGGTTGGCTCAAGTAAGGCACGTAACAAGGCTTTTTTCATATTACGTGTACCAATAACCCAAGCAGCGATACGGTTAATAGAAGCATCAAAGAAATCGAGACCGATATGAACACGGTTTTGTAAGTTATGTCTGATGATTTCATTTGCAATCGCCTGTGTTTCATCATCAAGTAAAATAACGTGGTCACTATCCCAACGGACGGGGCGACTCACATGGAGAAGTAAGCGTTCAACGTAAGGCATCACCGCAGAAATTTTGTCTGAAATAACTTCTGTTGGATGGAAATGCCCTGCATCTAAACAAAGTGCGGTTTGACGAGTAATGGCGTAGCCGAGGTAAAACTCACTAGATCCTGCGGTATAAGACTCAGCACCAATACCAAACAATTTACTTTCAACGGCATCAATATGATGCTTAGTGGAAAATTTCTCACTAATAGCTTCATCAAGCGCTTCAACAAGACGTTGTCTTGGGGCGTAGCGATCGATAGGAGTATCTTTCATGCCATCAGGGATCCAGATATTCATCACCGAAGCAGTATTCAGTGATTCACCGAAATAGGCAGATATGCGACGACATGCTTTGGCGTGACCAATCCAGTAATCACGGATCTCTTTATTCGCGTGCGTTAATGTGGCTTCAAGGCTTAAAGGGTGAGAGAAAAAGGAAGGATTAAAGTCTAGCCCAATGTTTTGTTGTTTTGCCCATTCAACCCAATTGGCAAAATGTATTGGTTTGATTTCATTGCGTTCAACAGGTGTATCAGATTCTAAATAAAGAGCATGGAGATTAACTCTTTTTGTACCAGGAATAAGGCTCATTGCCTTTTCCATATCCGCACGCAATTCTGTGGCATTACGCGCTTTACCCGGATAATTCCCCGTTGCTTGAATGCCGCCAGTTAATGCAGAGTTTGAAGGTTCAAATCCTGCAACGTCATCACCTTGCCAGCAATGAATAGATACAGGCAATGCTTCCATTGCTTGAATAGCTTTTTCTGTATCAACACCGATTTGTGAAAAACGTTGCTTGGCAAGTTGATAACTTTCTTTAATGTAAGACATAGCACTTTCCTTATCCGTAAATCGCGTATAAAAATCTTTAGCGTTTAGTTTCAATAAGTTGTAAAAATGATTGCCACACATTTTCACTTGGTGGCGCTTTAGGCATAAACGTAGTGTGAGTGGTACTGTTGCTTATCAAATGGCGAAAATGATCGATATCTTCAATTTCATTTAGTGCAATGAGTTGTAAGCCCACATTACCTAGCGTTGAGGCTTCGATAGGACCCGTAATAACGGGAATTCCACAGGTGTTGGCACAAAGTTGGTTAAGCAGGGCGTTTTGGCTACCTCCGCCAACAATATGTAATTGTGTTAATTGCGTACAATGAAGTGTTTGTAATTCAAGGAAAACATAGCGATAAAGCAGTGCTAAACTGTCAAAAATACAGCGTGACAACTGTGCTGGTGTGCTAGGCGCGATTTTTCCCTGTTGTTGGCAATAATCTTGAATCGCTTTACTCATTGAATCTGGATTGAGAAAGCATTCATCATTAGGATTAATTAAATAAGTAAAAGGTGTGATGTGTTCAACATCATTAATTAATGCAGCAATATCAGTAATGTGGTGTTCTTTACAAATGGACTGAAATAGCCACAGCCCCATAATATTTTTAAGAACACGATAACGACCTTCAGCACCACCTTCATTAGTAATATTGGCATATAAAGATTGGGTTGAAACGCAAGGTGTGGATCGTTCAATTCCCATTAAAGACCAAGTTCCTGAACTTAAATAAGCGCACTGTTGATCTTTTAATGGTGTAGCAATCACTGCGCTCGCCGTATCATGGCTAGCAACGGAGATAACAGGAATTGCCTCATTTTTACTGTTTTGCCAATAACCAATTGTATTTCCGGGTTGTTTAATAGGCATAAACCAATGATGAGGAATTTGCAGATAATCAAGCAGTGCTTTATTCCAATCTCCCGTTTTTATATCGACTAATTGTGATGTGGTGGCATTGGTGTATTCACAATTAAGCTTGCCAGTTAAACGGTAGGCCAGATAATCAGGGATCATCACAAAATGCGCCACATTCTCTCGCCATGATGGTGCTTCAAGTTGCATGGCTTTGAGTTGATAGAGGGTATTAAAAGGAAGAAATTGGATGCCAGTTTGTTGATAGATCCATTCAGTTTTGAGATCTTTTTGCACCTGTTGCATCACGTTTTCAGTGCGTTTATCACGATAAGAGTAACTTAGACCAACACGCTCCCCTTGTGCATTTAACAGCACATAATCAACGCCCCAAGTATCAATACCGATGCTACTTATGACAATATTTTGCTGCTCTATTAAAGATAAGCCAGTGCGAATATGTTGCTCTAATAAGTCTAGATCCCAGCAAGTATGACCTTCATTCATCATAAAACGATTAGTGAAGCGATGAACTTCAGTCAGTGATAATTGCTGATGAGCTTTATCAAAGCTTGCTAACATGACGCGACCACTTGAAGCACCAAGATCGATAGCAACGGTATATCGGATACTCATAGTCTAAATTCCTGTGATATAGAAATTGAAACTATCTTAAGAAGTGGGCCAACATGATGCGTTAAACATTCTGCCAATAAACGGAAAAGTTGGCAGAATAACCAAAGTCGACGTGATGCTATTCACAATTTCACCAACAAGCGTTCAAACTCGATCCTTTATGACCCGTTTTATAATGTGACTGATTTCACAAAGTGATGATGAGTATGATTGAAATGTAATTTCATAAGATGTAGCTTTGATTGAAATTTGGTTTCATTAAGGTTGTTGTGATGAAAGAAGATGCATTGAGCGAATGTCTCAAAAATGAAAGCAATCAAGAAACAGCACAGTTTTCTGAATTAAGCGCTTTAGAGTTAGTCACGCTTATCAATAGTGCAGATATGACTGTTGCAAATGCCGTTAAAAAAGAATTACCCGCTATTGCTAAAGTAGTAGAAAAAATTACCGAACGTTTGCAAAAAGGTGGGCGTATTTTTTATGTCGGCGCAGGAACAAGTGGCCGATTGGCGGTATTAGACAGTGCGGAATGTCCCCCTACTTTTGGTGTATCTCCTACATTAGTTCAGGCGATTATTGCTGGCGGTCATGATGCAATGCTAAAAGCGGTTGAAAATATTGAGGATAGCCAAGAAGCGGCAATTGAAGAACTTCAACGTCGTCATGTCAGTGATAAAGATGTCGTCATTGGCATTGCTGCAAGTGGTCGTACCCCCTTTACTGTCGCGGCTTTGCAATATGGTAAAAAGCTAAAAGCGTTGACAGTCTCCATTACCACTCGTGGCAAAAGTATGATGAGTGAAATGGCTGATTTATCTATTGCGCCAGATGTGGGAGCAGAGGTGTTAACAGGCTCCACAAGAATGAAAAGTGGCACAGCCCAAAAAATGATTTTGGGTATGTTAAGCACCAGCGTAATGACTAAACTTGGAAAAGTGCATAAAAACCTGATGGTGGACGTGATCGCGAGTAATGAGAAATTACAACGTCGTGCTGAAGGTATTGTCAGCGAGGTATGTGGGATTTCAAATGAAAGAGCCAGAACGCTATTACAAATGGTTAATTATCATCCTAGAAAAGCCATTTTAATGTATGAACTTCACTTGAGTGTGGAGAAAGTCGATCAAATTACACAGCAATATCCTTATCGTTCGCTACAACAGCAACTTGCCCTATTTAACTAATAACAATATGAGTAAATACTCTGAACTTTAGCAGGCACATATATGGCTAATAAAATAGAACATCTCGATACGTTAGCAATAGAAATAGAAAAACACGCTGGTGGGTTTCAAAATGTGGCAACCCTAACACATTGTATGACCCGTATTCGATTGATTTTAAAAGATAGCTCGCTATTTGATGCGGATGCTTTAAAACAAGTCGAAGGCGTTAAAGGTGTTGTGTTTAATGGCGAACAGCATCAAGTAATTGTAGGAATGGGAACTGCGGCAAAAGTTTATTCCATCATGAATAAGCGTATGCAAAATAGCTCTGCAAGTAGTGAAGATGAGCTTGCGCCAACACCAGTGAAAAAAGGCTTCTCCATTCGCCGTATGCTAAATACATTAGCAGCTATTTTTGTTCCGACAATTCCTGCTTTAATTGGCTGCGGTTTGATTATGGGGCTAATTAATATTATCCGTTTAGTCGCACCGGGCTTAGTTGAGCAATTCCCAGAGCTATTTAAATTATTCAAATTAATTGGTAGTACGGTATTTGCCTATCTCTCTATTATGATTGGGATAAATACAGCGAAAGAGTTGGGTGCATCAACCTCGATTGGTGCAGTAATGGCGGGATTATTAGCCATGCCAGGGCTTGCTGATATCACTTTATTTGGCGAGAAATTACAGCCAAACAGTGGCGGGATCTTCGCAGTATTAATGGTGGTCGTGTTCTCTTCAAAATTAGAATTATGGTTTCGCAGTATCGTTAAAGAGAGTCTCGATCTTATCTTAACGCCGTTTGTGACTATTTTAGTCTCTTCACTTGTGGCGATTATGATATTCCAACCAATTGGTCATTATCTTAATCAGTTATTAGCACAGGGCGTTTCACTATCGCTTTTAAATCAAGGTGGTGGTGCAGTTGTAACGGGTGCAGCGTTAGGGGGGAGTTTCTTATTTTTACTCTTAACTGGATTACACCAAGGGTTAATTCCTATTCATACCGAAATCTTAAATACTTTTGGTTTAAATTATTTGTTCCCTATTTTAGCAATGGGTGGAATGGGGCAAGTAGGCTCTTGTTTTTGGGTTTACTTACGCACTAAAAATCAACGTTTAAAGAAAACATTAATGGGTGCATTACCTGTTGGTATTTTTGGTGTTGGTGAGCCTTTATTATTTGGTGTTTCTCTTCCATTAGGAAAACCGTTTGTTGCGGGGTGTATTGGTGGTGCTGCAGGTGGTGCATTAATGGCATATTTCCAAGTTGGGATCATTATTCCATTTGGTACTGCTGGGTTATCATTAATTCCGTTAGTTGGTGATGGGCAAATTATTAAATTCCTGATCGCAGTATTAGGTGCATGGATTGTCGGTTTTATTGCCAGTATGCTAATGGGATTTACGGAGCCAGAGAAATAAGTCAGAAATAAAAAGGATAACAGAATGTCGACACTGACCAAAAAGCTTGAAAGTTTGCTAATACAAGGCAAAGGCACAGAACAACGTATTGCCCATTATTTATTAGAGAATAGTGAAAATATTGCCAGTATGAATGCCGCTGATTTGGCACTTAAAGCAGGTGTAAGTAGTGCTTCTGTTATCCGTTTTTCTCGTCAAATGGGGTATCGCGGTTATCCTGAATTTAAAATTGATTACCTTTCAGAAGAAAAGCAACAAAAAAGCAGTGGTGATATTCTTTATGGCAATCTTGCGAAAACAGACTCGACAGAATTAATTATTTCCAAAACCGGGCATCTGTTTACCAGCGCTATTTTGGATTCATTGGCTTTGTTAGATCCCAATACTATTGATGTGTTAGCTGAGAAAATGGTATCAGCAAAACGTATTGTATTGTTTGGTATTGGCGCATCATCGGTTGTGGCAAGTGATATTTTTCATAAATTAATTCGTGTAAATAAAAACACGTTATTTAGTTCAGATCTTCATGCTCAACTGGCTTATTCCGCTAATTTATCTGCTGATGATATTGCTATTGCTGTCACGGCTAGAGGAAATACGGCGGATATTAATCGCATGCTGAAATCAGCCAAAGATGAAGGCTGTTTAACGGTGGCATTAACGCGTTTTGGGCAAGATGAAGCAACACGATTATCTGATTATACATTGCCTTATTTTTATGACGAACAGCACTCTCAATTAGGGGTGATCACGCCACAAGTTTTACAGATGGTCGCCTTTGATGTGCTGTTTTTTAAATATATGACACTCGCCAGTGAGTCAGCAGAAAAAGCATTATTAAAAGGGCGGGAAGCTGTTATGCAAGGAAATCAATAATGTTACTTATCACCACATTAGCGGTGGGTGCGGCTATTGGTTTAATTATAAGTACGACGGGTGTGGGTGGCGGGGTTATTGTTTTACCTGTACTGACCTATTTCTTTGGCATGAATGCGTTAATGGCAGTAGCAACGGCTAATTTATTATCCATGTTGATGAAAGTTACTTCGTCTTATATGCATTTTCGCCTTGGAAATATTCCCTTTAAAAGGGCGATGATTGTATTAGGAATAATGCTACCAAGTACCTTTTTAGCCAGTGTTTTGGTTAATTACTTAGGTTCGCTAGAGCAGTATCAGCAACAAGTTGAATGGGGAATTAATGCCCTTGTTGTCAGTGCTATTGTTTTCTCTCTATTTCTCTTTGTACAGAGAATGTTTTTCTCATTACCTCCGGTTGTCGTTGAAAATACAGCGTTAGCTCCTTTAAATATAAAAGCACTATTACTTCCTGCAATTGCAGCAGGTGTTGTTTTAGGAGCGACAGGAGTGGGTGGTGGTGTAGTTGTATTACCATTATTGCTACGCTATGCAAACCTCTCGATTAAGCAAGCCATTGGTACTTCTATATTTACCACAACATTGTTATCAGGATCTTCTGCTCTAGCCTATATGCAAGATGGGCATACGGATATTCATCTGGCACTGTTGCTATTTTTAGGCTCGTTGATCTCTATTCCGTTATCTAAGTGGCTATTAATCAGAATGCCTGACAAGGTGTTTCAATATGCGACTTTGATCTTAATTATTTGTAGTGCTGTGATGATGCTAGCTAAATTATTCTAGTATTAAAATGTATCGTTAATGTTAACTATAAACGCGTAATTTAAATAATAGCCAAAATGGGTATTGCAAGAAGATCAAAAAAGATCCGGCTTTCTCTTATAACTATGAAAATACCGAAAGTTTTAAACGGCGCTTTTTAAGTAATTACGATCCTAATGAGATATTAGAATTTTCGTGGCGTCGTAAAGTGATCCTTTGCTTATTTGTTGCTGCTTTTCCTATCATGGTTTGGGGCGTTATGGATATGGGCTGGTGTTAGCGACATTGCAAATGCTAGATATCTCCTATAACAAATGGCTTAAATTTATTATGCCGATGGTGATATTTATGTTTGTACTTTCGGCAACACATTATTGGTTCAAGTTGCTTTTTTATAAAATTGAATAGGTGTGCTTACGTTACTAAATAGATTTTTGGTTATTCTGTAATGTGAAATTAATCTAGTTTTTTATGCTGCAATCGGGGTTGTTTTTTGATTTTCACTAGAAGTGATCTAGTTCTCGTTTTTAGTGGTGATAAAAAATAAACTGAAAAAAAAGGTTGTTAATTTGTAGAAGTTATGTTTTTTTAAATATAGATAACACGTAAACACATCATTAAATTAATTGATAGGTAACCCATGATCATCACTACTCTACTACAAAGCCTACGACTAACAGCGCACCTCGCGGCTGTGGTTGTCGTGCGTGTGGTGGTGGTCGTCGGCAAAGCGCCGTAACGGGTCCGAATCAACACAGTTTCGAAACCCCGCCGGCGCACTAACCGGGCGGGGTTTTTCTTTTCTACCTGCCCATCAAGTCCGGCTTAAAACAAAGGACAGATAAAAATGGGTGATCAACAAGAAAATGCCACAACAAGTAGAACGTTTACTGGTGCGCAATTAATCGTTTATTTACTGGAACGGCAAGGCATTACGACAGTTGCAGGGATCCCAGGTGGTGCAGCGCTTCCGTTGTATGATGCATTGAGCCAAAGTAAATCTATTCGACACATCTTAACTCGCCATGAACAAGGTGCCGGTTTTATTGCACAAGGTATTGCTCGTGCAAATGGTAAACCTGCGGTTTGTATTGCTTCGAGTGGGCCGGGTGCGACAAATTTAGTAACAGCAATTGCCGATGCTAAGCTTGATTCCATTCCTTTAGTTTGTATTACTGGTCAGGTATCTTCAGCGATGATTGGAACTGATGCTTTCCAAGAAGTTGATACTTACGGCATGTCTATCCCAATTACTAAACATAACTATTTAGTTCGTGATATTGCTGAGTTACCTGAAATTATTTGTGATGCGTTTCGTTTAGCGATGTCAGGAAGACCGGGGCCTGTTTGGGTTGACGTACCAAAAGATATTCAGCAAGCCACAATTACATTAGAAGCGTTACCGCCTATTCCACAAAAAGATCCTGTTCCCGCATTTAATACTGATTTAGTGATACAAGCGGCGCAGATGATTAATCAGGCTAAAAACCCTGTTTTATATTTAGGTGGGGGGATCATTAGCTCTGAAGCATGTAAAGAAGCAATTGAATTAGCAGAGAAAAACAACCTACCAACAACAATGACTTTAATGGGGTTAGGATTAATGCCACCTTCGCATCCACTGTATTTGGGGATGTTGGGTATGCACGCGACTCGTAGCACCAATTTTATTTTAGAAGAAGCCGATCTGTTGATTGTATTGGGTGCTCGATTTGACGATCGTGCTATTGGTAAAGCCGAGAAGTTTTGCCCTAATGCCAAAATTATTCATGTTGATATCGATCGCGCTGAAATTAGTAAGATCAAACGCCCTGATATTGCGATCCATGCTGATGCGAAATCAGTGTTATCACTGTTATTACCATTGATTAATACAAACAAACGTAATGGATGGATAGAGCGGGTTACGACACTGAAACAAGAATATCCATTAGAGATGAAAAACTCTGAAAACATCTTAAGTGGTTATGGCATCGTATTAGCGGCAGCAAATTGTGTTGATGATGATGCCATTATTACAACAGACGTTGGGCAGCATCAAATGTGGGTAGCACAAGCGTATCCGTTAAATCGACCTCGACAATGGTTAACGTCTGGCGGTTTAGGTACGATGGGATTTGGTTTGCCAGCAGCAATTGGCGCCGCATTAGCTGAACCAGATAAAAAAATCCTCTGCTTCTCAGGGGATGGCAGCATTATGATGAATATTCAAGAATTTGCTACGGCGGCTGAGCACCAATTAGATATCAAAATTATTTTGATAAATAATCAGGCGTTGGGATTGGTTCATCAACAACAAACACTGTTTTTTGAAGAGCGCATTTATGCTGCCGCTTACCCTTATCAAACAGATTTTATTCGTATTGCACAAGGTTTTGGCTTAGATACCTGTGACTTAAATCAGGAAGCGGATCCTGCGAGTGCGCTGAAAGCAGCGATTGAAAAACCGGGGCCGTGTTTAATTCATGTAATGATTGATATTCATGAAAAAGTATTTCCAATGGTACCGCCAGGGGCGGCAAATATTGAGATGATAGGAGCTTAATTTATGTCACAACAATCACAACCTATCGCGCTGGAATTGATTGTTCGCAATCACCCCGGTGTTATGACCCATATATGTGGGCTATTTGCTCGCCGTGCATTTAACGTCGATGGTATTTTGTGTTTACCAATGAAAAATAGCGATAAAAGCCGTATTTGGCTATTAGTGCAAAAAGATGATCGTCTAATGCAGATGGTGAGTCAGGTAGAAAAGCTTGAAGACGTAAAAGAAGTGAGATTCAGCGATGACTTACGTGTTTTTGAGCAAATGGAAAGTTATTTAAATTAATGCATATTGGCTCTCTCTTTAATCATTAAGGGGGAGCCAATATAGTGCTTAAGGACGATGGTGGTAATGCTGTTGATTTGGGCTAGACATAATCACAGAGGCGCGCAAATGGCCTTCTACACAAATATAAGAGTGGGGCGCATTACCATGAAAAGCATAAAAATCACCGGTTTCTAATAAAACCGTTTCGTCGTTATCAAAACGCATCATTAATTTACCAGAATAGACCATGATGTGTTCTTGTGTACCATCTGCGTGAGCAGGGCTATTAATAATTGCACCATGCTTCATCTCGATATGCCAAATCTCAGTAATATTGCCGATACCAATACGAAATTTAAACTCTTGAGCATAATCACCCACGATAGGTTTATGTCGTTCTAAACGAGGGTATTCTTCGCGCGTAAAACTAAATAAATCTCCCAAAGGAAAGCCAAGCGCTATCGCGATAGCCTCTAAGGTATCGATTCTAGGATTAGAATCACCTGATTCTAATTTTGACAATGCAGCCTTGGATATTCCCGATTTTCTTGATAACTCATTAAGTGACAAGTTTCGAGATTGTCTTAATTGTTTGACTTTATTACCAAGGTATTCATTCGTTTTTTTAGGAGGTTGTGGGTTCATTGCCAATTCAAAATATCGTTAGTTTAAAAGTGTCATTCCGAGTAGATAATAACACTAATTAACCGTATTCGGAAAAATGAGATCCTGTTTCTGCTGTATTTTGTGAATCGTCTTACGATCACTGTTCGATTTTTAATAATTACGCTAATATCCTTCAATAAATGATAATTATTCAAGGTTTATTATGATGGACTTGCTTAGTTGGTCTGATCTTTTTATTTGCCTGCTTACCTTATTTTTTGCTTACGTTATTTTCGGTATGGCTGGGTTTGGCTCGGCGTTAATTGCAGGCCCTGTATTAGCACTTTATTTACCTCTTTCAATGATAGTGCCTTTATTGGCATTAATTGATTTAAGTGCCGCCATAGTGAATGTTTTAAGAGATGGTAAACAGGCTGATTTTAAAGAGATACGCTATCTTATCCCGCTTATTATTATTGGTAGCCTTGTCGGTGCGACAATTTTATTAACCACACGACCTGATTTGCTCTCTCTTCTTTTAGGTATCTTTGCCACTTGCTATGCAATCTATGCGCTATTTTGGAAAAAACAAGAAAGCCAATTTTCTCAACGCTTGGTTTATCCTTTTGGGTTAATTGGTGGGGTATTTAGCGCATTATTTGGTAGTGGCGGTTTTTTATATGCGATTTATTTATCAGGTAGGATCGCAGACAAAAATAAGTTTCGCATTACACAAACCACATTGATTGGCTTTAGTACATTAACGCGAGTGGTAATTTTCTTATTTGCAGGTATTTATTGGCAATTGGATATTCTTAAATTAGCGGTTATTTTCTTGCCCGCGATGTTTGCTGGTGTGTGGTTAGGGCGAAATTTAACATTACGTATGTCAAAAGCACGATTTATGAGTGTGATTTATACCATTGTATTGGCATCAGGTACTGTGCTTATCTACCGTTATTTTTCTTAAGCGTTGTAGAACAAATGACGGTGGAGTGAGAATATTGTGAAAGGCAAAGATCTTCGTGAGTCAAACGGAGATCTTTCTCTGATTAACATTACTTTTTAAGCATGTTTATCTATTTCTTATCCCCTATAATACAACAATATTTTATTTAACCACCTTCCTTTTATTACAGAGGTTTCTGTTATTCACAGAAACAAAATAACATGTCACATCAAAATTATCGCCAATCCGAAGTTTTTGCGATAACAACTATCACGGTAAGCATTGGCGTTATCGGGATTGTTATCGGATTAACTATTCCCATGGTTGCACTACGCCTTAATTTAGCAGGCATTAGCGAATCTATCATTGGACTTATTTCTGCCGCGCCAGCTATTGGGATGTTAATTATTTCACCTTTTGCTCGGCGTATTGTGCAATGGATTGGTAAACGCTTTGCGATGCTATTAGCAACCATTGTTTCTGCAATAAGCTTATTACCTTTAATGGGAAGCTTACCTCTAGAGTTGTTATTTCCTTTACGACTTATCACCGGTATTGCAAGTGGTGTGATGATTTGTTTAGGAGAGACGTGGATTAATGAGCTTTCACCAGATAATAAACGAGGGCGAATTTTAGCGGTATATACCACGGTATTTACTATTAGTCAGTTATTAGGTCCTTCAATTATTGCGCTATATGGGGTCGCAGATAAGACACCGATTTTAATTAGTGTCTTTATTCATATTATCTCTATTGTCCTGTTTTTAATGATGGATCAGAAAACAGGAGATAAATTACCGAAAGATACACAAGAGCCGAATTTTTCTATTATCCGCTTTGTTAAGGTTGCACCAGCCATCTGTGGTGGCATTGTTTTCTTTGCTTTTTTTGATGGCACTGTACTTTCAATGTTTCCTATTTATGGCCTAAGTGTGGGACATACTGAAGCGATTGCAGCCATGATGATAAGCGCTATTTTAGCCGGTGACGCCATTATGCAAATGCCGTTTGGCTGGCTTGCTGACCACATGAACAGGACACGGTTATATCGAATTTGTGGTGTAGTTACTCTACTCGCAAGCTTATTATTGCCTATCACGATGTCTCATACATTTTTGATTTGGCCTTTATTACTGGTGCTGGGTGCAACAGCGGGTGCGATATACACCATTGCGTTGGTACAAATAGGGCAATATTTCTCAGGTAATGACTTGATGGTCGCTAATGCGTCAGCTGCGATGTTATGGGGAATAGGTAATTTATCTGGGCCTTTGCTGGCTGGCGCATTGTCAGAAATTTCTTCATCTTCACTACCATTTTTATTGGTTGCTATGACAGGCTTATTCTTAGTATCAACGATGGAACGTTGGAATCTAGGCGTTGAAGCTCTCAATAGTAGCTCATCTTAATATCATTTCTTCTCTATCGTATTCCATTTAGCAAAATCTGCCGTAAACCCTCGCCCAATACGGGCGGGGATATAAGGTGAAAAGCCCGAAGGGCTTTAAAGATCAGTCAGAGGTTGACTGGCTCTGAACATAGGCTCTGAGTGTTTCAATCGTCGCACCTCCGGCACTACAGACGAAGTACGATCTTGACCAAAGAAGCCCAGTTTTGCCTTGCATTCGTAAATGTGTGTTTTGCTGGCGCAATAGCCGCGATGATACTGATTTCAGATTGTTGACCATCACACTGACCGCCAGTTTTGGGGGGTAAGCAACCAGCAGATGCACATGGTCAGGCTCTCCGTCCATCTCAATAATTTCGCATTCAAGTTTTGCTGCAGCGGAGCCAAAAGCCTCACGCAGTTGAGCGATCATTTGTCCGTCAAATAGCTTACGTCGATACTTCGTCGTAAAGATCAGATGCACAACCAGCTTGCTGACACTGTGCCTTTTGTGGAGGAAATCCTCCAGCGCTTCACATCGTTTACTCAATTGATATTCTCTCTTAACCTGTTAATATAAAAGCATTATATCAATGAGCGCTAATTATGTTAAGAGCAACAAAAATACGCATCTACCCGACACCAGAGCAGGCTGAATATCTCAATGCTCAGTTTGGTGCGGTTCGTTTCGCGTACAACAAAGCTCTGCATATCAAGAAACACGCTTACCAGCGACACGGCGTAAATTTAAACCCGCGTAAAGACCTCAAACCACTGCTTGCTGTGGCGAAGAAATCCCGCAGATATGGATGGCTTAAAGAATATGATTCTATTGCGTTGCAGCAGGCGGTGATTAATCTCGATGTGGCTTTTTCCAATTTCTTTAATCCGAAATTAAAAGCGCGTTTCCCTGCATTCAAGCGTAAACACGGCAAACAATCGAGCTATCACTGTGTTGGGGTGAAAGTGCTGGATGATGCAGTCAAAATTCCGAAAATCCCGGCGATTGAAGCACGATTGCATCGTGAAATCACGGGCACGTTAAAAAGCATTACTATCAGCCGTTCCGCAACGGGGAAATATTACGCCTCGCTACTCTGTGACGACGGAATGGAAGCGCCAGCGAAGCCCGCACTGATATCAAACGTGACGGGGCTCGATATGGGGCTGACGCATTTTGCCATCAAATCGAATGGCAATAAAATTGCTAATCCGCGCCATCTTATCAATGCCAGCCACAATCTGCGCCGGAAGCAGAAAACCCTCTCCCGCAAGAAAAAAGGGAGCGCTAACAGACGCAAAGCCAGAATACAACTAGCCACCGTTCACGAACGTGTAGCCAATGCCCGTGTCGATTTCCAGCACAAGTTATCTCGCGCAATTGTTGACGAAAACCAAGCGGTAATTGTCGAGACGCTGAAAGCGGCAAATATGATGAAAAACCCTCATCTGGCTCGTGCGATAGGCGATGCGGGATGGTCTGGATTTATCACCAAACTGGAATATAAAGCAGCAGAAAAAGGTGTTCATGTGGTGAAACTGGATCAATGGTTCGCCAGTTCGAAAACCTGCCATTGTTGCGGTCACAGGATGCCAGAAATGCCATTACATAAGCGCATATGGCAGTGTCCAGAGTGTGGAGTTGAACATGACCGCGATATCAACGCGGCGATCAACATCGAATGCAAGGGCATACTGGAATTACAAGCGGCGGGACTCGTCGTTTCTGCCCATGGAGTCCTGCGTAAATCCGTCATACAGACGGTTGCGGCCTGAGAAGTGGGAAGCTTCGCCCGACAGGGCGGGGAGCAGTCACGGTGTTAGGAATACGATAGAGGAACTCTCCCTTTTCTCGATTTCTAAATATTAATATTTTATCTTTTTGTTTTTTATAAATTATTATAATTGTGTTTCGTAATTGTACTTATTTTAAAATTTATTAAGAATAATCTAGAAATGTCTATATTGAATAGAAAGCAATTTGCTAAAACAACATTTATTCATCTAATGTTAGAAGTAGAAGATAGCAATATCTTCAGATAAAAATAACGAATACTGCAAACCATTAATCGCCACACATTGGGAACGAGAGGTATTATTTATCTAAGCAACTTATTAAGGTTACTAATAATAGATAAATATACCTAGTTATTATCTTATTTAAAATAAATTTAGTAAAAACAATTAATTAAGTTAACTTCTACTGTGGGATAAGAATGATATTGGATGATTGTACAAAAGTAGAATGATGAGGAAAGTAGGCAACTGCTTTCCTCTTTTTCCTTTTTTTCTGACTTTAAATTATCTTTTTATGACATTTTTATTAAAAATGTATTTTTTCGCTTGATTCTTACCCTAAAAGCACCAGATAATCGTTTGCGTCAAATTCTCTCACTCAATCCACACGAAAAACCAAACGTTTGCTTTTGACTCCCTCTTAAGATTTTTATCAATAAGAGGTTATTTTAATTTATACGTAATCGTTTTCTTTTTTTGGAGAGTGAACCGTTTTTATGTCAGAGGAATGTAATGTCTGCTAATCAATCAGCAACCACAGGTAAACTGGATAGCTATTTTAAACTTACAGCTCGCGGTACAACTGTTCGCAAAGAAATGATCGCCGGTTTGACGACATTTTTGGCGATGGTGTATTCCGTGATTGTTGTTCCTAGCATGTTAGGACAAGCCGGTTTTCCACATACCGCGGTTTTTATCGCAACCTGTTTAGTCGCGGGATTGGGCTCTCTTCTAATGGGATTGTGGGCAAATCTTCCTATGGCAATTGGTTGTGCTATTTCATTAACCGCATTTACTGCTTTCAGCTTGGTCTTAGGACAAAACATCTCTGTGCCTGTTGCTTTAGGTGCCGTGTTTTTAATGGGGTGTTTATTCACCGTATTCTCATTAACCGGCATTCGTACTTGGATCTTAAAAAATATTCCAATCGGTATCGCACATGGTGCGGGAATAGGGATAGGGCTATTTTTACTTTTAATCGCAGCAAACAGTGTTGGATTAGTGGTGAAAAACCCATTTGATGGCTTACCTGTTGCAATGGGGAAATTTACATCATTCTCTGTCCTTATGTCACTTGCCGGATTAGCCGCTATTTTCGGATTAGAAAAACGTAAAGTACCGGGTGGCGTGCTATTAGTGATTGTGGCTATTTCGATTATTGGTCTTATTTTTGATCCTAATGTGAAATATCAAGGCATCTTTAAAATGCCTCAATTAGGTGAAGATGGGCTTTCTTTATTGTTTGCGATGGATATTAAGGGTGCCTTACAACCTTTAGTTTTACCAAGTGTTCTTGCGTTAGTGATGACTGCGATTTTTGATGCAACAGGGACTATCCGTGCCGTTGCCGGTCAAGCAAACTTATTAGATAAACGCGGACAAATTATTAATGGTGGAAAAGCACTAACTTCAGACTCCGTCAGTAGCATTTTTGCGGGTGTGATTGGTGCGGCTCCTGCTGCGGTTTATGTTGAATCAGCCGCAGGAACAGCCGCTGGTGGTAAAACAGGATTAACCGCAACAGTGGTAGGTATTTTATTTTTACTGATCCTTTTCTTATCGCCTCTCTCTTATTTAGTTCCAGCCTATGCAACGGCACCTGCGTTAATGTATGTGGGCTTATTAATGTTAGGTAATGTCACTAAGTTAGATTTCAGTGATTTCGTTGATGCAATGTCAGGTATGGTGTGTGCTGTATTTATTGTTTTAACGTGTAATATCGTCACAGGCATTATGTTAGGTTTCGGCTGTTTGGTGATTGGTCGTGTATTCGCTGGTGAATGGCGTAAACTCAATATTGGTACAGTATTAATTACTATTGCTCTAGTGGCATTTTATGCGGGTGAGTGGGCAATTTAATTTAAATAATCGGTTTTAAAGACAAAAGGCGGAATATATTTTTATTCCGCCTTTTTACTATTTATTTATCTACTTTTATTCGCTATTGTCGAAATTAAACCTAGTTATTAAATAGTTGGTAGAATATATGCAAGAAATAAAAATACGCCACGGTGAACCTGACGACGCATCAGCAATTCAACAGTTATATACACATCCTGATTTATATATTTGTACTTGCCAATTTCCTTATCCTTCAGTCACGATGTGGAAAAAAAGGTTACTTGAATTTTCAGAGCAAAATATCCCTAATTTTGTTGCAACCATTGATGGTCAAGTTGCGGGACATTTAGCACTGATAATCGATAATCATCCTCGTCGTCGCCATATTGTCAGTTTTGGTATCGGTGTCGGCGCTGAATATTCAGGGAAAGGTGTCGGTAAATTACTCATCAATACAGCAATTGATTATGCTTTCAATTGGTTAGCAGCCACACGATTAGAGTTAGAAGTGTATTCTGACAACGAAAGAGGTTTGCATCTCTACAAGAAGTTAGGCTTTGAAGTTGAAGGTATTCGTCGTAAAGCAGCGTTTAGAGACGGAAAATATTGTGATGTTGTTATGATGTCTATGTTAAGAACAATTGAATAATCATTAGCATTACGAGTTAGCTCTCAAATTTAATCGTAATTGTCATTTATCTATTATTTTTTATTTAATTACTTAACGTTTTACGTTTTTATACGGTCTATTACATTGCTTAGACTGAAAAAGAGAAATAAAACCGTATGCTTTCTATAATTAATGCCGTTAATAAATAGAGAGTAATAAATTGTGTACAATGTGCGGTGTTAGATACGATTAATCTTAATTTTTAAATATTCTCAGAGAGTCAGTGTGGGATCTGTTTAAAATAAGCGTAGATGTATAGATAAAGATAGAAATAAAGAAAGATATGATGCGCAAATTTTACATAATGTGTTTCTTTATCATTCGGTAGGTTTTCCTTATGACAAGGAAAAAATGACAGGTTTTCAGGATAAAATAGGCATGTAAGGGTAACATGGAAATTTTCTTTACTATTTTGATTTTAATACTGGTGGTTTCAGTTTCGGGAGTTATCACAAAATTAATTCCCTTTCGTGTTCCGTTACCATTAATACAGATTGTGATAGGGGCTTTATTGGCATGGCCTCAGTTTGGTTTACATGTCACTTTTGATCCTGAATTGTTCCTCGTTCTATTGATCCCACCTTTGCTTTTTGTTGATGGTTGGAAAACACCGACACGAGAATTTATCCAAAATGGGCGTGAGATTTTTATTCTTGTGCTTGTTTTAGTGATGGTGACAGTCGTTGGTATCGGTTATCTGATTTATTGGATGATGCCAAGTATTCCTCTTATTTCTGCTTTTGCATTGGCAGCCGTACTTTCGCCAACGGATGCGGTCGCGCTTTCGTCCATTGTCGGCAAAGGGCGAATACCTAAACGAATAATGGGTATTTTAGAGGGTGAAGCATTAATGAATGATGCTTCAGGTCTGGTTGCCTTGAAATTTGCGGTTGCTGTGGCAATGGGCACAATGGTGTTTACTGTTGGCGGCGCCACTCTAGAGTTTTTTAAAGTCGCTGTAGGGGGATTACTCGCAGGTATTGGTGTCACCTTGCTTTACAGTAAATCTCTACGATTAATGAGTCGTTGGAGTGGAGACGATCCTGCTACACAAATCGTCTTTATGTTGTTGCTGCCTTTTGCTTCTTATTTAATTGCAGAACATATTGGTTTTTCAGGTATTTTAGCCGCTGTTGCTGCCGGTATGACTATCAGTAAATCCGGCGTTATCCGTAATGCACCTCTTGCGATGCGCTTACGTGCTGATAGCGTGTGGTCAATGCTTGAATTTGTCTTTAATGGCCTTGTCTTTATTATGCTTGGCTTACAACTTCCTATTATCTGGACAAGCTCTGTTATTCAAGCGGATCTTGATCCTGAAGTTGAAGTCTGGATGTTGTTTGCAGCAGTGTTCGTTATCTACTTTGCACTGCTGATCTTGCGATTTACATGGTTATGGCTAATGAAGAAAATTAGCCGGATCTTTATGAAAAAACACCCACTTGATTTCGCTAATTATACAACGCGTGAGTTGTGGTTATCGTCATTTGCAGGTGTTCGTGGTGCTATTACGCTTGCGGGTGCGCTCTCTATTCCACTATTTTTAACCGATGGCAGTACATTCCCAGGGCGTTATCAAATTATCTTTATTGCTGCTGGTGTTATTTTATTGTCGATTTTAGTGGGTATTATTTCTCTTCCTTTCCTATTAAAAGGCGTGAAAGCAACCGACAAAGAAGCTGACAAAAATGAAGTTCGTTATGCACGTAAAGTGATGGCAGAAGTGGCAATTGTCAGCCTAAATAAAATGGAAGAGCGTTTAGCGGCAAGCACTGAAGAGCAGTTAGATGCGGAAGAAATTAATGAAGTGGCTTCTCGTGTAACGGGCTATTTAAGACGCCGTACTGCAAATCAAGATGAAATGGTTCATAACGCGTTAGAAGAAGATCTTGAAAGACGTTTTCGCTTAACGGCGTTACGTGCTGAACGTGGTGAACTTTATCATCTAAGAGCGACGCGAAAAATCAGTAATGAAACGCTCCAATTATTGCTACATGAATTGGATTTAATGGAAGCATTGTTAGTAGAGAAAGATAGTTAATTATGTGGTTGCTCGTTATTACAACACTGTTATGGGCAGCCTCTTTTAGCCTGATCGGCGAGTATCTCGCGGGTCAGGTTGATAGCTGGCTCTCTGTTCTGATCCGTGTTTCTTTGGCTGCTTTGGTCTTCTTGCCTTTCTTACGTTGGAAGGGGATCCGCTTTAAAGTGATTTTGCTTTATATGCTCGTGGGAGCTTGCCAACTCGGTATTATGTACCTGTTTGTCTTCCACGCTTATAACTATTTGACTGTTGCTGAATTTCTACTTTTTACCGTATTAACACCACTTTATGTCACGCTAATTTATGATTTATTAGAGCGTCAGAAATTACGTTGGGGTTATGCATTTAGCTCATTATTAGCGGTATTAGGTGCGGCAATTATTCGCTATGACCATTTGAGTGATGATTTTTGGTATGGGTTGTTATTAGTGCAACTAGCTAATATTTTCTTTGCTATTGGTCAAGTGGGTTATAAACGACTAATGGAAGTGCATCCTATTCCACAACATCATGCATTTTCTTGGTTTTATCTTGGTGCAGTTATGGTGTCATTGGTGGGTGCATTGTGTTTTGCCGATTGGCAGAAAATGCCAACAACATCACTACAATGGGGTGTTTTACTCTGGTTAGGAATTGGCGCTTCTGGAATAGGGTATTTCATGTGGAACTACGGTGCCACACAAGTTGATGCTGGAACCTTAGCTATTATGAATAACATGATGGTTCCAGCCGGGTTATTAGTGAATTTTTCTATTTGGCAACAACATCCAAATTGGCCAAGTTTCATCATAGGCGCGAGCCTGATTGTTGCATCACTTTGGATCCATCGACGCTGGATACGCCGACCTGCTTTACAAAAGGAAGATTGTTAACAGCGTGCTGACCTGATAAGCGAATAAACTCTCGAATTGCCGGTTGATGTTGCTCTCCACTACGGTTAGCGGCATATAACCGGCTCCATAATCCCTCTCCTAATGTTTTTGTCACAACTAATCCCTGTTTTTCAAAATTTTCAACAGCCCAATGAGGTAATGCAGCAATACCCATACCGGCTGCAACCATTTGAATTAATAACAACGTATTATCGACATGTTTAAAATGTGGTGTGATCCCTGCAGGTTGCAAGAAATGGCGCCATACATCAAAGCGCTCTCTTTGTACGGGATAAATAAACAGGGTTTCTGCAATTAAATCTTGCGGCTGAATATGTAAGCGATTAGCCAGAGGATGGTCTGGTGATAAAACTAGTTTTACTTCATAGTCAAATAACGGTGTGTAGTGTAAACGAGGATCATCCAAGATATCGGAGGTTAGCACGACATCTAATTCACGCTGTAATAGTGCGGGTTGTGGATCGAATGTTACTCCCGAATGAAAATCAACAGTCACTTCAGGCCATGTTTGACGATATTGCTGTAATGCAGGCGTTAACCATTGAATACAACTATGGCATTCGATAGCAATATTCAAATTCACACTACCCGGTTCATTACACGCTTCTATCGCCCTACGAACGATAGGCAATACTTCTTCTGCTAATTTAACGAGCACTTCTCCTTGTGAAGTAAAGCGCAGTGGTTGGCTTTTACGTACAAAAATTCGATAACCAAGGCGATGTTCTAATTCACTAAATTGATGTGAAAGAGCCGATTGTGTTTGATGCAATTGATTTGCTGCATTGGCAAGAGAGCCTGTGTGCTTCAATGCTAAGATCGTTTTTAAATGTTTTATTTCTATCATGAGAAACCTTCAGGTTGTTGATGAAAAATTTGCGCTTGTGATTTATACACTACCTGTAGATTATGGATGTGTAAACATCTAGACGGCTAAAAACAGGATTTTAATTATGACAATTCGCAATCACACACTCGGTTTCCCTCGTATTGGCTTAGATAGAGAGCTAAAAAAGGCGCAAGAAAATTATTGGGCAGGCAAGATTTCACAGGAAGAATTGGTTGCCGTGGGTAAAGTACTTCGCGCTCGCCATTGGCAACAGCAGGCAGATGCAGGTGTTGAATTATTACCTGTTGGTGATTTTGCTTGGTATGACCAAGTGTTAGGTACAAGCCTATTGTTAGGCAACGTACCACCTCGTCATCGTAATGAAGATGGTTCGCTCGATCTTGATACTCTATTTAGAGTAGCTCGTGGCAGAGCACCAACAGGTAAACCTGTTGCTGCATCTGAAATGACGAAATGGTTTAATACTAACTATCACTATATCGTACCGGAATTTCAGCAAGGTCAGTCATTTACCCTTGCATGGAAAGAATTGCTAGAGGAAGTTGATGAAGCATTAGCACTAGGTCATAAAGTAAAACCCGTTTTACTCGGTCCTGTGACTTACTTGTGGTTAGGTAAAGTGAAAGGCCCTGAATTTGATAGATTAACGCTGTTAAAAGATATTTTACCTATCTATCAACAAGTTATTTCTATATTAAAAGAAAAAGGCATTGAGTGGGTGCAAATTGATGAGCCTGCACTGGTACTGGATTTACCTGTAGAATGGCAAAGTGCGTACCAAACAGCTTATCAAGCATTAACAGGACAAGTTAAATTACTGCTGACAACCTATTTTGATGGCATTTCTCATCATATTGATATTATTAAAAATTTACCTGTTAATGGGCTTCATGTTGATATTTCAGCTGGGCAAGATGATTTGCAATATTTACACCAAGCGTTACCTAAAGACTGGGTACTATCATTAGGTGCTATTAATGGTCGAAATGTTTGGAAAGCAGATTTAAGTACACGTTATCAACAAGTGATTGCGCTAAAAGATAAACGTCCTTTGTGGATCGGAACATCCTGCTCATTACTGCATAGTCCAATTGATTTAAATGCAGAGACGAAACTTGATGATGAAGTAAAAAGCTGGTTTGCTTTTGCTGTTCAGAAATGCGAAGAAGTGGCTTTATTAGCGAAGGCATTGAATGCACCAGACGGTGAGTATGATGAACAATTAGCACAATACAGTGCACCAATTCGTCAACGCCAGCACTCGACTCGTGTGCATAATGCAACAGTTGAGGCTCGTTTACAGGCAATTGAAGCACAAGATAGTGAAAGAAACTCACCTTATACTCAACGTGCAGAAGTACAACGGGCTCGATTTAATCTGCCATTATGGCCAACCACGACGATTGGCTCATTCCCACAAACAACAGAAATTCGTACTGTTCGTTTAGATTTTAAGAAAGGACGTATTGATACGGCAGCTTATCGCACAAATATTAGCGAGCATATTAAGCAAGCAATATCAGAACAAGAAAATCTCGGTCTTGATGTATTAGTTCATGGTGAAGCTGAACGTAACGACATGGTGGAATATTTTGGTGAACATTTTGATGGTTATGTGTTTACGCAAAATGGCTGGGTACAAAGTTATGGCTCACGTTGTGTAAAACCACCAGTGATTATCGGTGATATTAGTCGTCCAGCACCGATTACCGTGGATTGGGCAACATATGCGCAGTCATTAACGGAAAAGCCAGTTAAAGGCATGCTTACAGGTCCTGTGACAATTCTATGTTGGTCATTCCCTCGTGAAGACGTGACGCGCGAAACAATTGCAAAACAGATTGCGTTAGCACTGCGTGATGAAGTGGATGATTTACAGAAAGCGGGTATTGGTATTATTCAAATTGATGAGCCTGCATTACGTGAAGGATTACCACTACGTCGTAATGAGTGGCAGGCTTACCTTAATTGGGCTGTCGATGCCTTTAAATTAAGTGCCGCTATTGCCGATGATGAAACACAAATCCACACTCATATGTGTTATTGCGAGTTTAATGACATCATGGATTCTATTGCAGCACTGGATGCAGATGTTATTACCATTGAAACCTCTCGTTCAGATATGGAGCTTTTAGAAGCCTTCGAACATTTTGATTATCCAAATGAAATTGGACCGGGTGTTTACGATATTCACTCACCTAATGTGCCAAATGTGGAATGGATCGTCGGTTTATTAAGAAAAGCGCAATCTCGAATCCCTGCAGAGCGTTTATGGGTGAACCCAGATTGTGGATTAAAAACACGAGGCTGGACTGAAACACGCGCAGCATTAGCGAATATGGTTGAGGCGGCTAAGTATTTGCGTCAGAGCGTGTAATAAAATAATTAATCGTTCATTAGCCTGTTATTTTTGACCTGCTACTTTAGATAAGTCGCATAGTCAAAATAGCAGGCTAAATTTATATAAAATAAAAAAGAAAGGTATTCATTAAAACTTAGAGTAAATCTGATTATTGATATTCATTAGAGTTGCTATACTGCGAAAACTCTCTATTTTATGGATATAATTATTGTGCAAACTAGCATTAAACTTTCGGATAAAGTATTAGATGCTTTTCCAACTCGACCTTTGAAATTAGTTCCACTAAGAGGAGACGGTGGATTATTTCGCACCTTATTCTTAGTAGTTTTCATGCTAGCAATGACGGTATTTAGCGCTTATCAAATTCCCAATATTCTTTATGATTATAAAATCAGTGAGAATGCAGTACCTGTTGATGCTACGGTGAAGGGTTCTTGTCGCTCGCAACTCTTTGTTCTGACTAACTGTAGTGTTGATTTACGTTATAAAGGTAATGAAGTTTCGCGTAATTTTACTTTTTTAGATTTAGGTCCTAAAGATGTGTTAGTTGAACCCGTCGCTGATGCAAATGATCTAAGTAAAATGACCGTTGATGTGGCAATAGATAATATTTGGCTTCGTTTAATTAGCACTATTATTTTTATCGGCTTATTTGGTTTTAGTGTGATCTTTTTTATTCATCGTCAAATATTGACGAGTAAAGTGAGAAAAGCATTATTATCAGTGGGAACTCAGCCTTTAAAATTAATAGCCATCCCTGCCAAAATGGTTGTGAGTAATAAGCAATTTATTGCCACTTATCATCTTAATTTAGAGGGTAAAGATATCCGTATTGCTTATTCAGGGAATAAGAAAACCCCTCCTATTGTGATTGAGCAAAATGGAAATACTTATGTATTAGCCGTTTATTCACCACAACAGAATATCCCTTATGCTTTAGATGTGCCTTTAGAGCGCATTCAGGCAACGCCTGAAGAGAAACAACGTTTTCATGAAGCGTTGATTGAAGAAGGTTTGCTGTAATCAATTTTGATTATTAAGAATGTGATGCGTTTTCTCTTATGAAATGTAAGGGAAAACGCATTAAAACAGTCTGTTTATTTAGCCGCCAAAAATCTTCGCTTTTAAAATATCCATACCAGCACTGACTAAATCTAAGTCTTTAGGTACAACGCCATCCGGTGTGACTTTATCAATTAATTTAGGTAAGTATTGCGCCGCCATTTCAGAAGCTTCTGTCGCATTTAAATTAATTTTTGACGCCAGTTCGTTAATAACAGGCGATGAAAAAACCGCTACGATTTGTTCAGCACTGATAGGTAAATTTGTATTGGTACTTATCCAAGATTGAATAAGCTCACTTAAACCCGCTGTATCAAATTGCTTTACTAAGCCTTCAATACCACCTTGAGATCCAATCCACTCAAGGACAGTTTTATATTGATTGATTTTTTCGCCACCTAGTAGGCTCGCAATTTGGTTAAATAAGCTCATGTTTACTCCAGTGACGATGTGTTTGTCACATTTGGTGTTTATATTTTAAGGGCGGGTAGTGTACGCGTTATGTTCGTTATACTTCAAGCTACTCGTCATACTTCAAGCTGTAGCGTTGTTGACTTCATTCTCTCGCACTAGTTACATACTATTGTATGCTCCTAGCGACTCGTTCATTTGTCGCCTAGCTACACCTCGAATTATTTAGAGTATTTACTCGTCATAGTTTAAGTCGTAGCGTTGTTGACTTCATTCTCTCGCACTAGTTACATACTATTGTATGCTCCTAGCGACTCGTTCATTTGTCGCCTAGCTACACCTCGAATTATTTAGAGTATTTACTCGTCATAGTTTAAGTCGTAGCGTTGTTGACTTCATTCTCTCGCACTAGTTACATACTATTGTATGCTCCTAGCGACTCGTTCATTTGTCGCCTAGCTATACCTCGAATTATTTAGAGTATTTACTCGTCATAGTTTAAGTCGTAGCGTTGTTGACTTCATTCTCTCGCACTAGTTACATACTATTGTATGCTCCTAGCGACTCGTTCATTTGTCGCCTAGCTACACCTCGAATTATTTAGAGTATTTACTGTCATAGTTTAAGTCGTAGCGTTGTTGACTTCATTCTCTCGCACTAGTTACATACTATTGTATGCTCCTAGCGACTCGTTCATTTGTCGCCTAGCTACACCTCGAATTATTTAGAGTATTTACTCGTCATAGTTTAAGTCGTAGCGTTGTTGACTTCATTCTCTCGCACTAGTCACATACTATTGTATGCTCCTAGCGACTCATTCACTTGTCGCCTAGCTACACCTCGAATTATTTAGAGTATATGTGCATCAAGGTATTTGAGTCGTCTATACTGATAAATGAAATGTTTATTTTAGTGAATGATTGAAGTAAGCGAATATGGGTGATGTATTCGCTGAAAATGTATTTCGAATGTCATTTTTCGTGATAATCGTCACAATTTTATGAAATTTTTACTTTGCTTGGTGTCTTGTAAGTGATGTTTGTCACTAAAAAGGTCTAGAAAACTGATACAGTAACTTTTAATTTAATGATCATTGGTTTTGTCCCATTGAGGAGTCCGATATGTCTGATGTATTTCACTTAGGTTTAACCAAAAATGACCTACAGGGTGCCACTTTAGCAATTGTTCCAGGTGATCCTAAGCGTGTTGAAAAAATTGCAAAATTAATGGATAACCCAGTTCATCTGGCTTCTTTACGTGAATACACGTCATGGCGTGGCGAAATTGATGGCAAAGCCGTCATTGTTTGCTCAACAGGTATCGGTGGTCCATCTACCTCTATCGCTGTTGAAGAATTAGCACAGTTAGGTATCCGTACTTTCTTACGTATTGGTACAACAGGTGCAATTCAAGAGCATATCAATGTAGGTGATATTCTTGTTACTACTGCTGCGGTTCGTTTAGATGGCGCAAGCTTACATTTCGCACCAATGGAATTCCCAGCGGTTTCTGATTTTGAATGTATGAATGCACTGTACAAAGCCGCTAAAGACAATGGCTCAACTGTACACGTAGGTGTAACAGCATCTTCAGATACATTCTATCCAGGACAAGAGCGTTACGATACCTATACAGGTCGCGTTGTTCGCCGTTTCAAAGGCTCTATGAAAGAGTGGCAAGAAATGGGCGTAATGAACTATGAAATGGAATCTGCAACATTATTAACAATGTGTGCAAGCCAAGGTTTACGTGCAGGTATGGTTGCGGGTGTTATCGTAAACCGTACTCAACAAGAAATTCCAGATGCGGAATTACTGAAGAAAACTGAAAATAATGCACTAGGTATCGTTATCGAAGCCGCTCGCATTTTAATGAAATAAGTTTTTTTTCATCAAATATGAAAGCTCTTAATACATAAGTGTTAAGGGCTTTTTTTGTATGGTAATTCATCAGGTTAATGTGTTAACAAGCACTGATTTCTGTTAAGGTCTTTGAGGTCTTAACAATACAACAATGAGAAGAGGCATTATGACTGATATATTACAAACACATCCTTCGGTGTTGCCTTTAGTCGGCGGAATTAACTTTCGTGATTTAGGCGGTAAAAAATTGAGTAACGGTGGTGTTATTAAGCCTGGAATGCTCTTTCGCTCTGGCTCGCTGGATAGATTAACCAATACAGACCAATCTCTTCTCATTGATAAAAATCTTTTTCAAATCATTGATTATCGTGATACTGGCGAAATCGTTGATAAACCAGACCGTATCTGGGATGGTGCACAATATTATCATGCTCCTGCCAATCCGTTATCCAAAGAAGTCTCTGCCAATCTTGAAAAATTGACGCCTGAAATACTTGAACAATTTGATGCTAAAGCCTTTATGTTTCAACTATATAAGTTATTACCTATTAATAACCCTGCCTATAAACAATTAGCTACGTTATTAAAACAACCGGAAAAAGGGGGCGTAGTGCAACATTGTGCAGTAGGTAAAGACAGAACCGGTGTTGGCTCTGCTTTAGTATTATTCGCACTCGGTGCGTCTTTAGATGTGGTAATGGAAGATTACTTGCTTACCAATGAAACATTAGCGCCTTATCGCGCTTATCTTTTAGAAGAACATGCCAAAACAATGAGTGATAACATTGTTGATAAATTTGCCTATGTTTATTCGGTACAAGAAGAGTTTCTGCAAACGGCATTAGCGAGTATTAATCAACATTACGGTAATGTGGATACTTGGCTAGAAAAAGATATCGGTTTAGATGCTTCTAGCCGAGATGCCTTACAAAGTTATTTTCTAGAATAATGAAGTGATTTATATTCGGTTAATCAGGATATTTTATTTTACTTAGGTTAACCGAATTTAAGGTCTCTATTTTGACAGTACAAGACATTATTCATACCATCACTCTCTTTGTAAAAGAGCACGAGATCTGGGCTATTCCGATCGTGTTCTTTCTTGCTTTTGGTGAGTCACTCGCGTTTATCTCTTTACTTATTCCCGCCACGGTTATTTTATTGGGGTTAGGTGCCTTAATTGGTGAGAGTGGTCTGTTTTTCTGGCCGATTTGGCTTGCTGCTGCATTAGGCGCGTTCTTTGGTGATTGGGTGTCGTACTGGGTAGGATTTCACTATAAAGACGGGGTGAAAAATTTATGGCCAATTTCACGTTCACCACAAACATTGGTTAGAGGTCATCAATTTTTTAATCGTTGGGGAATTTGGGGGGTGTTTATTGGACGCTTTTTTGGGCCTTTTCGTGCAATTGTCCCGTTAGTTGCGGGGATTTGTGCGATGCCACAACGTTATTTTCAAATTGCTAATTTAACATCAGCCATGATTTGGGCTTTTGGCATTTTGGCGCCCGGTGCTTTTGGTTTGCAATGGCTTGCGAAATGGATGGGATAACTGCGTCCTTTATCGCAAATCAAGTCATGATGTAAATTGTTGCTAGACAATATTACCTATGCGTTTTAACGTAGCCCGTTGGAAAGTAAAAAGGTCACTTTAGTGGATATTCAGTTGTTATATGGGATCATTGGTTTATTAGGTGGTGTACTTGTTGGCGGCGCGCTGGTTTGGTGGTCTATCCAACAACGTTTATCCGATAAAGAAGCCATGCTACGTGAAAATCACACACAGCTTGCTATCGCCCAAGAAAAAGCGGTGATTATCCCTTCTTTACAACAACATATAGAACAACTAGAGCAAGAATTACGAGCTCAGCGAGAAATTATTACTTCTCAAGAAGCTGAATTAAGAGAAGTGACAACTCGCTGGGAAGAAAGCCGAATATCCGCAGAAGAAAAACAACGATTATTAATAAATAGTGAGCAACGGCTTGCAACGCAGTTTGAGAACTTAGCTAATCGTATTTTTGAACAAAGTGGACGTAAAGCTGAAGAGTTAAATCGCCAAGGATTGACGCACTTACTTTCCCCCTTTCGTGAACAGCTCGAAAGCTTTCGGCGACAAGTTCAAGATGGTTTTGGGCAAGAAGCCAGAGAACGACATACCTTGGTTCATGAAATTCGCCAGCTTCAACAATTGAATGTAAAAATGGCGCAAGAAGCCGTTAACTTAACTAATGCCTTGAAAGGAGATAATAAAGTTCAAGGTAACTGGGGCGAAACAGTATTAGCACGTATATTAGAGTCTTCAGGATTACGTGAAGGTCACGAATTTGAAACACAGGTGAATATTCGACATGAAAATGGTAGTCGCTATCAACCTGATGTAATTGTGCATCTACCTCATGGTAGAGATGTTATTATCGACGCTAAAATGTCGCTGGTGGCATATGAAAAGTATTTTAGTAGTGACAATGATAATGAACGTAAACAAGCGCTTTATGCGCATGTGAACTCAATTAAAGCGCATATTAAAGGATTGAGTGTAAAAGATTATCATAAACTACCGGGTGTAACGTCTTTAGACTATGTTTTAATGTTTATACCTATTGAGCCCGCTTATCTTGTTGCAATTGGTCATTCTCCAGACTTGCTAGAAGAAGCATTGAAAAACAATATTATGTTAGTTGGGCCATCTACTTTACTTGTTGCTTTGCGTACAATAGCCGCATTGTGGCGTTATGAATATCAAAGCCAAAATGCGCAAGAAATTGCAGACAGAGCGGCTAAAATGTATGACAAATTAAGACTTTTCGTTGATGATATGCAAGGGCTAGGAAATAGTATTCAAAAAGCGCAGTCTGGCTATCTATTAGCGATGAAAAAACTCTCTGAAGGTCGTGGAAATCTAATCAGTCAAGCGGAAGGCTTTAAATCCTTAGGGGTTGAGATAAAAAAAACGATTGATAATGATCTCATTGAAAAATCAGCATCTGATTGATTTGATAAAATAAAGAGATAAAGATTTCTGAAAACGACCAGTACTGAATTTACTAAATTTTGATTAATTAGCGGGCAAATAATATGACTCAACAAACTAAGGAAACAACAGATTTTGGTTTCCAAACCGTTGACAAAGATGATAAACAAACCATGGTTGCAAGGGTTTTTCACTCTGTCGCGTCTAAGTATGATTTAATGAATGACTTGATGTCTTTCGGTGTTCACCGCATTTGGAAACGTTATACCATTGAAGCAAGTGGTGTTAGACGTAACCAACGTGTCCTTGACCTTGCTGGTGGTACTGGTGATTTAACAGCTAAATTTTCTCGTCTTGTGGGTGAAAACGGAGAAGTTGTTTTAGCTGATATCAATGACTCAATGTTGAAAATGGGACGTGAAAAGCTACGCGATCACGGTATTGTGGGTAATGTTAACTATGTACAGGCAAATGCTGAAGAGTTACCTTTCCCTGATAACCATTTTGACTGCATCACTATCTCCTTTGGCTTACGTAATGTGACTGATAAAGCAAAAGCTTTACGTTCTATGTTCCGTGTATTAAAGCCAGGTGGACGTCTGTTGGTGCTAGAATTCTCTAAACCTGTTCTTGATCCTTTAAGCAAGATTTATGATGCTTACTCTTTCCATATCCTACCGAAAATTGGTCAAGTGATTGTGAATGATGCTGAAAGTTACCGTTATTTAACGGAGTCAATTCGTATGCATCCAGACCAAGAAACACTAAAAGGCATGATGGAAGAAGCCGGATTTGATCAAGTTACCTATACCAATATGACCGGAGGTATAGTTGCCTTACACAAAGGATTTAAATTCTGAGATGGAAAAAGCCACTTTTTCTCATGATATTGCTTCTCAAGTACTGTATCCGATGCTAACAGCATCAATGGAGACAGCTCTTAATCACGTTTTATATCAGGAAAATGTGCTTAAACCTGCCCGCAATCGTCTTGCGGGCAAAGTGTTGGCGCTTTCTATCAATGAGTTTCCTCGTTCCATCTACTTAGTCTTTAGTGAACAACAAGTTGACGTATTAAGTCAGTGGGATGATGAAACTGATTGTTTGATAAAAACAAAATTATTAACTTTGATTAAGCTTCGTGATCGCCAAAAAATGTCAGAACTGATCAACCGTGGTGATATCACTATTGATGGTGATATGCAGGTTGTTCAAAATTGGGCTGCATTATTGGATATGGCGCAGTGGGATCCTGCGCAATATTTAGCACCTTATATCGGTGATATTGCAGCACAAAGCCTGACTGTTGTTGCAGGAAAGGGTGTTCAGTTATTTTCTTCACTCTTAAGTCACCAAAAAGATTATTTACGTGACACATTAATTGAAGAGTGGAAAACCGCACCTAGTGCATTAGAAACAGTCCATTTTTATGATGAAATAGAAGAACTTGCACAGCAAACAGCCGAGCTGGAAAAACGGTTAGGCACATTGGAGAAAAAATAATGCTCCTTAGTGAGTTAAAGCGCCTCTATCATATTATTCAGGTATTTTTATCTTATGGGCTTGATGAGTTAATTCCTAAACACCGAATTACTTTACCTGCAAGATTAGGATGCCGAGCACTATTTTGGATCAAAAATAAACATCCAGAAAAACCATTAGGTGAACGCTTACGACTCTCATTGCAAACATTAGGCCCTGTTTGGATTAAGTTAGGCCAAATGTTATCAACTCGACGTGATCTTTTCCCTCCTCAAATTGCTGACCAGCTTGCATTATTGCAAGACAAAGTAGCTCCTTTTGATGGTAAGAAAGCACGACAATATATCGAAAACTCATTTGGTGGCCCTATCGACCAATGGTTTGATGATTTTGATGAAACTCCACTGGCTTCAGCCTCTATTGCGCAGGTTCACACTGCAAAATTAAAAGAAAACGGCAAAGAAGTGGTACTAAAGGTTATTCGTCCTGATATTCAACCAGTGATAAAAGCAGATATCCGTTTGATGTATCGCTTGGCAAATCTATTACCGTTTTTACCTGATGGTCGTCGTTTACGACCAAAAGAGGTGATCCGCGAATACGAAAAAACATTACTCGATGAGCTAAATTTACTGCGTGAAGCGGCTAATGCTATTCAGTTACGTCGTAATTTTGAAAATAGCTCTATGCTGTATATTCCTGAAGTATATTCAGATTATTGTCATGAAAATGTGATGGTAATGGAGCGTATTTATGGTATTCCCGTTTCTGATATTGAAGCGTTGAATGCACAAAAAACGAATATGAAGCTTCTTGCAGAGCGTGGAGTAAAAGTCTTTTTTACTCAGGTGTTTAGAGATAGTTTTTTCCATGCTGATATGCATCCTGGTAATGTGTTTATTAGCTATGATCACCCTGAAAATCCATATTATATCGGAATTGATTGCGGTATCGTTGGTTCATTAAATAAAGAAGATAAACGCTATTTAGCTGAAAACTTCTTAGCCTTCTTTAACCGTGATTACCGAAAAGTTGCAGAATTACATGTTGATTCAGGCTGGGTGCCAGCAGATACCAATGTAGAAGATTTTGAATTTGCGATCCGTACTGTGTGTGAGCCGATTTTTGAAAAACCACTTTCTGAGATCTCATTTGGGCATGTGTTACTTAACCTTTTCAATACAGCTCGTCGTTTTAATATGGAAGTGCAACCACAGTTAGTTTTACTGCAAAAAACATTGCTTTATGTTGAAGGACTGGGTCGTCAGCTATACCCACAATTGGATTTATGGAAAACGGCAAAACCTTTCTTAGAAGATTGGTTACATAGTCAGATTGGTATCACGGCACTAGTGAATGGTATAAAGAGCAAAGCGCCTTACTGGATTGAAAAAATGCCAGAGATACCAGAGTTGGTTTATGATAGTCTGAAGCAACATAAAAATATGAAGTTAACGCTAGACAAATTGACGGAACAAATAAGTTCGCAAAGAGTCAAACAGAGACAGTCTCTATTTTTATTGGGTATAGGTACAACACTGTTTTTATGCGGTAGCCTGTTTTTTGTTTCTGGTTTTAAAACATTATTCAGTGTTTTTATCAGTTTAGGCCTTCTTGCATGGATTTTGGGTTGGTTTAGATCTGGTAATGCACAATAAAAACACATCAAAGTTTGTCTTTGAGCAAGTTAAAAGATGAATTCGGGATTCCCGAAAATTGAATTCGTTGTATATAATGGGCACTGTTATTAAGTATAACCCCGAAAATAGTTGAGGAACATAAAATGGGCGGTATTAGCATTTGGCAATTACTCATCATCGCTGTCATCGTTGTCTTATTATTTGGTACAAATAAACTGCGCACATTGGGCTCAGATTTAGGTGCATCAGTAAAAGGCTTTAAAAAAGCGATTGGTGACGAAGCTGCAGATAAAGACACCAACAACGCTGAAAAAACAAATAACGACGCAGATTTTGATACTAAAAATTTAGCGCAGAAGACTTCAACAGAAGAGAAGTCTACAACTGAGAGCAAAAACAAAGAGCAGGTGTAAACCGTGTTTGACATTGGTTTTAGTCAGCTGCTATTGGTCATGGTGATTGGTCTTGTTTTTCTGGGGCCAGAACGTTTGCCCGTAGCAGTAAAAACAATTGCTGGCTGGGTAAGGGCGCTACGCTCTTTGGCTGCGAATGTGCAAAATGAACTGACTCAAGAACTAAAACTTCAAGAACTCCAAGAGAGCTTGAAAAAAGTTGAAGAGAAAGCGAATTTGCAAACGCTATCGCCAGAGCTGAAAGCGTCCATGGATGAGTTAAAAGAGGCTGCACAGTCTTTGAAACAAACTTATCAAACACCTACAACGCCAGACTCCACGAAAGAGCAGTCTGTAAAAACCGACTCTACGGAACCTTCACCTTCTGATTTAGCCGCACTTGCTGAAACTGATGAAGTTAATGATGATGCTAATCGCCATAAACCTGTGGCAGAAAGTGTTACAAAGACAGAAGTTCCTGTTACTCAACCAGTAACATTAGAGAAAAAAACAACTGATCAGGTCAATGGTGAGCATTAAAACATGGCAGTAAATGATACCCAACCGCTGATCAGCCATTTAATAGAACTACGCAAGCGTTTGATGTATAGCTTGGTGTCAGTTCTTGTGGTTTTTTTAGCGCTGGTTTATTTTTCTAACGATATCTATCAATTAGTCTCGGCTCCATTACTCGAGAAGTTGCCAAAAGGGTCAAATATGAGTGCGACAGATGTTGCCTCTACATTTTTGACTCCGATTAAATTGACAATCATGGTATCCGTTTTTGCTTCTGTACCTGTTATTCTTTATCAGGTATGGGCTTTTATCGCACCAGCATTGTATAAACACGAACGCCGCTTAATGCTGCCATTACTTGTTTCAAGTACAGTATTATTCTATCTCGGTATGGCGTTTGCTTATTTTGTTGTGTTTCCTCTTGCATTTGGCTTCTTTGTTAATACAACCCCTGAAGGGGTTAACTTTATTCCAGACATCAGTAAATATCTCAGCTTTGTGATGACGCTCTTTATGGCGTTTGGTGCTGCTTTTGAAGTACCTATTGCGATTATTTTACTGTGCTGGAGTGGCGTAACGACACCCGATGCTTTAAAGAAAAAACGTCCTTATATTCTTGTGGGTGCATTTGTCGTAGGTATGGTATTGACACCTCCAGATGTTTTCTCCCAAACCTTACTCGCAATACCTATGTACTTACTGTTTGAAATCGGAGTCATGGTATCGCGTTTTTATGTAGGTAAGGGAAGAAGAGCATCTGAAGAAGAACCAGAGGAAGCAGAGGCGGAAGCTGAAGCAGAACAGCAAAAATAATTTTAGAAACGCATTTTCTAAAATCCTATAATATTAGCCCAGCAACTGCTGGGTTAACTTTTTCTAGAGCGACTCTTTCTTAAATTCTTTATTTCCTACCGATTTTTTCACTTCACTATTTAATATATTTAAAAGCAAAATTGAACGGGCCTCACCATCCGGCTCTTGATATATGGCTTTTATCCCTTGAAAAATACCCTCTGTAATTAACACACTATCGCCACTATGAGGCACATTTTCTTCACTATAAGTAAGAGAAGAAAGTTGTGGTATTTGCAGTGTGTCAATTACATCTTGAGGAACAGTAACAGGATATTGCCCAAAGCGAACAAATGAGTTTACCCCACGCGTTGAGTTAATGGTCGTGGTATGGATCACTTCAGGATCAAATTCTATAAAAAGGTAATTAGGGAAAAGTGGTTCTGTTACGGTAGTGCGTTTTCCTCTTAATACTTTTTCTATGGTTACCATAGGTGTAAAACAGCCCACTTGCTGACGTTCTAAGTGTTCGATAGCGCGAGGGATTTGCCCTCGTTTACAATACAGCAAATGCCAGTTTTTCATAATAGAGACAATAGGTTAGTTAAATTTAATTTAAGCGATGATAGCAAATTTATAATTAAGGTAACAGTTATCTATCAGGGATTAAATAAAAAATAGATCGACGTGGTTTTATACTGAAAAAAGAACAGAAAAGCTGTGTTTATACGCAATAAAAAGGCTTGTTTTTGTGACTTTTACATTGATCTCGGATAGAGGTAACAAGTTGACAAAAAAGTGATGGTAAAAACAAGAAAAAGCTTTCAAGATAATTATCTTAGAATTTTTTTCATAATTATAAAGAGGTTCTGTAATGGAAGTTTTTTTATTAAGTAACGGAAAAATTGCCGGGGATCCACGTTGGTTAAGTTATGCAAAAGATAATATCGATAGCATGATTAAAAAACGTGGTATTCGTTCTGCTGTATTAATTGCTTATGCCGTTATTCGTTCCGATCATGATCAACGTGCCCGTGATTTATCAGAAGTGTTGGGTATTGAAGTTACTTGTATTGAACATTTTGATTCGGAAGTTGATGCAATCAACAATGCAGAATGTATTTTAGTTAGTGGTGGTAATACTTGGTTATTAAACCAAATGTTGCATGAAAAAGGATTGGTTGTTCCAATTCAACGTGCAGTACGTGAGCGCAATATTCCTTATATTGGTTGGAGTGCAGGTTGTAACGTTGCAACACCAACAATTCGTACCACTAATGATATGCCTGTACGCTCCTCTGTTATTATGCCTTCATTAGGTTTATTCCCTGTTCAAATTAACCCACATTACATTGATGCTTCTATCAGCGGTCATATGGGGGAAACTCGCGATGAGCGTATTGCAGAGTTTTGTGCAATTAACCCTGAAGAGATTGTTGTGGCTATCCGTGAAGGTAGTTACTTATATATTCAAGGTGAAGAATTACATTATTACAGCGCTAAAAATGAAGGTTTTAAAATCTTCCAACATGGAAAAACATTCCCTGAACAGTTTGATACTAAATTGCTTTCAGAGTGGGTTCCATTCCGCTGTTTATAAGCATAGTGAACGCGACTAAATAAAAAGCATTGCATTTTAGTGAGTTATGCGTTTAGCTTATAGCGTCTCAAAGAGGGCATTGGCCCTCTTTTCTTTCACTCACTGGCTCGTAAGATTATGATGAAATACCGCGATTTAAGAGATTTCCTTTCATTATTAGAAGAAAAAGGTGAATTAAAACGTATCACCTATGAAATAGATCCCTACCTTGAAATGACCGAAATAGCGGACAGAACTTTACGTGCTGGTGGGCCAGCGCTGTTGTTTGAAAACCCTAAAGGGTTTGATATGCCAGTGCTTTGTAACTTATTTGGTACACCAGAGCGTGTAGCAATGGGGATGGGGCAAGATGATGTTAAAGCCTTACACGAAGTTGGAAAGTTATTAGCTTTTCTAAAAGAGCCTGATCCTCCGAAAGGTTTTCGTGATCTCTTTGATAAGTTACCTAAATTTAAGCAAGTTTTAAATATGCCAACAAAACGCTTGAGTAAAGCCCCTTGTCAGGAGGTGGTTTTAACAGGTGATGACGTTGATTTAACGAAGATCCCCGTTATGCATTGTTGGCCTGAAGATGCGGCGCCTTTGATTACTTGGGGATTAACGGTGACTCGCGGTCCATTGAAAGAGCGCCAAAACCTAGGCATTTATCGTCAGCAAGTGCTGGGTAAAAATAAAGTGATTATGCGCTGGTTATCGCATCGTGGTGGTGCTTTAGATTTTCAAGAGTGGTGCCAAAAACATCCCGGCGAACGGTTCCCAGTTTCCGTAGCATTAGGGGCAGATCCCGCCACTATTTTAGGTGCGGTAACACCTGTACCAGACACCTTATCTGAATATGCATTCGCTGGTTTATTGCGTGGTAATAAATCAGAAGTTGTAAAATGTCTTTCAAATGATCTTGAAGTGCCTGCAAGTGCTGAAATTATTCTTGAAGGTTACATTGAGCCGGGCGAATTAGCCCCAGAAGGACCATATGGTGATCATACAGGATATTATAATGAGATTGATTCATTCCCTGTGTTTACCATTACGCATTTAACGCGCCGTAAAGATGCAATTTATCATTCAACATATACAGGACGTCCGCCTGATGAGCCCGCAGTATTAGGCGTTGCGTTAAATGAAGTGCTTGTTCCTATATTACAAAAACAGTTTCCTGAAATTGTAGATTTTTATCTACCCCCAGAAGGATGTTCTTACCGTTTAGCGGTTGTGACAATGAAGAAACAGTATGCAGGTCATGCTAAACGCGTAATGATGGGAGTTTGGTCTTATTTACGGCAATTTATGTACACCAAATTTGTGATTGTTTGCGATGATGATGTTAATGCAAGAGATTGGAAAGATGTGATTTGGGCAATCACGACCAGAATGGATCCTGCGAGAGATACCATTATGATGGAAAATACGCCTATTGATTATCTCGACTTCGCTTCACCTGTTTCTGGATTAGGCTCAAAAATGGGTCTTGATGCTACCAACAAATGGCCGGGTGAGACAGATAGAGAATGGGGTAGACCTATTGTGATGTCTGATGAAGTTAAGCAACGAGTCGATACTATTTGGGAACAGCTCGATATTCTTAAATAATAACAGAGGAACAACATGGCAATACTGAATTGTAAAGTCTCACTTGTTGAGCCGATGACAGATACGGTTTATCGGGTAAGGCTATTACCTGATGGCGAATTTGATTTTCAGGCTGGGCAATATCTTTTAGCGGTTATGGATGAACGTGATAAACGTCCTTTTTCTATTGCATCTATACCTGAAAATAAAGACTTTATTGAACTTCATATTGGTGCGTCTGAACTCAATCTTTATGCGATGGCTGTGCTTGATGTGATATTAGAAAAACAGCAGCTTACCATTGATATTCCTCATGGGAATGCGTGGTTTAAAAAAGAGAGTCAACGGCCTCTATTATTAATTGCTGGCGGTACTGGATTCTCTTATACCCATTCAATTTTATTGGCTGCATTAGCTGAAAACCCACAGCGACCTATTACAATTTATTGGGGTGGAAGAGAAAGCGTTCATCTCTATGATCTTAATGAATTACAAGAATTGTCAGAATTATATCCGTCTTTGTCTGTGGTTCCTGTGGTGGAGCAACCAGATGAAGCATGGCGAGGCAGAAAAGGTACGGTATTAACGGCAATAAGCGAAGATTTTGGTGATTTATCCGAATATGATATTTATATTGCAGGGCGCTTTGAGATGGCAAAAATCGCCAGAGATCGTTTTTGCAATGAGCGTAATGCAGATAAAACACGCCTATTTAGCGATGCTTTTGAATTTATCTGATAAAACCAAAGTGCCTCATTATTTGTTATTATTTTCATTTTTAAAACCATAAAAAAACCCGCCCCTGACGGCGGGAAAATGGTTTCTAACCATGCAATCGAAAAGAATACTTTCTCAACGATAAGAACGCAGATATACAAAATGCGGTATTAAACACGTTCTATAATTGTTGCAATACCTTGCCCTAATCCAATACACATGGTGGCTAAGCCAAACTGTGCATCTTTACGCTCCATAATATTTAATAATGAAGTGGTTATTCGAGAGCCTGAACAACCTAAAGGATGCCCTAAGGCAATTGCTCCGCCATTTAAATTAATTTTGTCATCGATACTATCGAGTAAATTCATTTTCTTCATGCAAGCTAATGATTGTGCTGAAAAAGCTTCATTTAGTTCAAAAATATCAATATCACCTAATGTTAATCCCGCTTTTTTCAACGCAATTTCTGTTGCAGGAACAGGGCCGTAACCCATAATTGCAGGATCACATCCTGTCACCGCCATAGCACGAATAACGGCGCGAGGTTTTAAATTGTGCTCTTTGGCGTAACTTTCACTGGTGATAAACATGGCGGATGCACCATCAGAAACCGCAGATGAATTGCCTGCTGTTACAGAGCCAGTAGCAGGATCAAATACAGGTTTAAGTTGCGCTAATTCTTCAAGGCTTGGGTTATAACGAATCACTTCATCATTTTTTACATTGATAAAATTACCCGTTGCATCATGACCATTGATAGCTACTATCTCATGATCAAAATAGCCTTGTTGTGTGGCTATCGCCGCTAAATGGTGTGAGCGATAAGCGAATTTATCTTGCTCTTCGCGTGAAATTTGGAATGATTTTGCTAACATTTCTGCTGTTAATCCCATTGAAAATGAGGCCTTAGCAACAGAAAGATTAAGTGATGGATTAAAATCCGCATTATAAGTCATTGGCACATGACCCATATGCTCAACACCACCGATTAAGGCTACTTGGCTATCACCCAACATAATTTGACGCGCACCATCATGTAATGCTTGCATTGATGAGCCACATAACCGGTTAACTGTAACGGCTGGAACCTTGTGTGGAAGTTCAGCCAATAACGCCGCATTACGAGCAATATTAAAACCTTGCTCTAAAGTTTGTTGCACGCAACCCCAAATTACATCGCCGATATCATTAGGATTAATATTAGGATTACGTTTTAGTAGTGCTTGCATCAGGTGAGCAGAGAGGTTTTCCGCTCTGACATGGCGAAATGCACCACCTTTTGAGCGGCCCATTGGAGTACGAATACCATCAATTATGACAACCTTTTCCATTTCATATCTCCTTAAGCGAGTTCTCTGATGTTAACATCTACTTTTGCGGGCTTTGGATAATAGGTTTCGTTGCGCTGTGCTTTCTGTTTTAAGCTTTCAGGGATTTGATAAAGCGGCCCTAATGATGCGTATTGTTGTGCATCTGCAACAAATTGCGCTAATCCGATGGTATCAAGGTAACGGAATACACCACCGCGGAAAGGAGGGAAGCCTAAACCATAAACTAAAGCAATATCGGCTTCTGCTGGTGAGGCAATAATACCTTCATCTAAGCAACGGATAACTTCATTGATCATTGGGATCATCATACGAGCGATAATTGCATCTTGGCTAAACTCTTGCGTTTTGCCTGCATTTTGTTGAATAAGTGTTTGAATTTCACCATCAACCGATTTCTGTTTTTTACCTCGTTTATCAACAGAGTAATTATAGAAACCATGATTATTTTTCTGTCCATATCGCTGTTGCTCATATAAAAGAGCAATAGTATCTCTCTCAATGGTGCCCATTCTGTCAGGGAAACCTTGAGCCATTACGGCTTGAGCGTGATTTGCTGTATCAATACCGACAACATCAAGTAGGTATGCAGGTCCCATAGGCCAGCCAAATACCTTCTCCATCACTTTATCAACAGCAATAAAATCAGCGCCATCTCTTAGTAAGAGAGAGAATCCTGCAAAATAAGGAAAGAGAACTCGGTTTACAAAGAAGCCAGGACAATCATTAACGATAATCGGTGTTTTTCCCATTTTACTGGCGTAACTGACAATCCGATTAATGGTCTCTTCACTGGTTTTTTCGCCTTTAATAATTTCAACTAATGGCATGCGATGAACAGGGTTAAAGAAGTGCATTCCACAGAAATTCTCAGGACGCTTTAAGGATTTTGCGAGTAATGAAATGGGAATGGTTGAAGTATTAGAAGCAAGGATCGCGTTATCAGCTAATAGTGCTTCTGTTTCTGCAAGCACAGTTGCCTTTACTTTTGGGTTTTCAACAACTGCTTCGACAACAACATCCGCGTCACTAACAGAGGCATAATTTAGTGTTGGTTGAATAGAGGCGAGAGTTTTCGCCATATCTACGGCACTCATTCGACCTTTTTCTTGACGTTTTTGTAACAGGCTTAACGCTTCATTCATACCCAGTTCAAGGGATTTTGGGCTAATATCCTTCATTACAACAGGAATACCTTTTAAGGCTGATTGATAGGATATTCCTCCCCCCATGATCCCAGCACCTAATACGGCGGCCTGTTTAGGCAATTCAGCATGACGTTTTTTCGTGATATTTTTCACGTACTGATCATTAAGGAAAATACCAACTAAGGCTTTTGCAACATCAGTGCGTGTGAGCTTAACAAAGTTTTCAGTTTCGAGAGCCAGTGCTTCATCTCTATTTAGGAAGGCTGCTTTTTCAATAGTTTTTACAGCAGTGATAGGCGCTGGATAGTGAGGGCCTGCCACTTTCATCACCATACCTTTAGCTACACTGAAAGACATTTTATGTTCAAGTTCTGTCAGCCTTAATGGTGCTATTTTTGGGTGTCGTGCCGCTTTCCAATCAATTTTGCCTTCAATTGCTTGCTCGATTAATGAAATAGCACTTTCTTTTAAATTTTCTAGAGGGACAATTGCTTGGATTAATCCATTTTGAAGCGCTGTTTGAGCATCAACATCTTTACCCGCAGTAATAATTTCTAATGCGTTATCGACACCGATTAAACGAGGAAGACGTACGGAACCACCGAAGCCCGGCATAATCCCAAGTTTCGTTTCTGGTAAACCGATACGTAAATCAGGAGAAGCAATACGAAAATCAGTAGCAAGTACGCACTCGCAGCCACCGCCAAGTGCATAGCCATTAATCGCCGAAACGGTAGGAACAGGTAAGTCTTCAAGTCGACTAAAAATCTGATTAGAGAAATGTAGCCACTGAGATAATTCTTCTTCAGGGGCATCAAAAAGGGATAAAAACTCGGTAATATCAGCACCGACGATAAAAGCTGGTTTTTCTGAACGCAAGATAACGCCTTTTAGACCCGGTGTTGCTTCTAATACCGTTAAAGCCTCGCTTAGCATAGCAACCGTTTTGGTATCTAATTTATTAATAGAACCTTTGGCATTAAAAACGAGTTCAACAATACCTTGTTTCACCCAATCGGCTTGAATATTTTCGCTTTGATAGAGCATTTGTATTCTCCCTAAATATATAGACTGGTATGACCAGATATTAAGAGTGTGAATACTATGTTAAATAAATGCAAATATTTGATTAAAAAACTGCAAGGGTGATCACAGTGAAATTATTCAACTTATTGAATTCTATGTTGTTGCTCAGTTTGCTAAAAAAAGAGGAGATAAATTGGTAATAATCTATTTTTGTTATGGGGTTAGCCACTAAAAGAGTTGGCGTGTTAAGCTGAATCATTAACAATGAATAAGATAAGGTAATTAATAATGGAAAAATTGCTCTCTCTGTACCAAGAACATATCAAAACTCTACAAAATCGTACTCGTGATGCTTTATCCAGACACCATCTTGATTCTGTATTAATTCATTCTGGTGAACCTATTCGAGTTTTCCTTGATGACAGTGATTATCCTTTTAAAGTGAATGCACATTTTAAAGCATGGGTGCCTGTGACCGATGTACCACATTGCTGGTTATTAGCGGATGGTGTTAATAAACCTAAATTATGGTTCTATTCCCCAGTTGATTATTGGCACAGTGTTGAAGCTTTACCAAATAGCTATTGGACTCATGAAATTGAGTTAATTCATCTTAAAAATGTGGATGATATTCAAAAAGAGCTCGCACCTTATATTAATAAAAATACTGCTTACATTGGTCCAAATACACAGCGAGCAGAATCATTAGGTGTAAGCATTGATAATGTTAACAATCAATCTCTTCTTAATTATTATCATTACTATCGTGCCTATAAAACAGGTTATGAATTAGCTTGTATGCGTGAAGCGCAAAAAATGGCTGTCAACGGACATATTGCTGCACGCGAAGCATTCCAAGCTGGATTAAGTGAGTTTGATATTAATATGGCGTATTTAATGGCAACAGGTCATCGTGATACCGATGTACCTTATGGCAATATTGTCGCCTTAAATGAACACGCAGCTGTTTTGCATTACACAAAGTTAGATCATGAATCACCAGATGAATATCGTAGTTTCCTTATTGATGCGGGTGCAGAGTATAATGGTTACGCAGCCGATATCACTCGTACTTATAGTGCAAAAGAAAATCATGAATTTACTTCTTTAGTTAAAGATATGAATGATGCACAACAAGCGTTGATTGCAACGATGAAAGCGGGTGTGCGTTATACTGAATATCATGTTCAAATACATCAACGTATTGCTGGATTACTTAATAAGTACGGCATTGTTAAAGGTGTTAGTGAAGAAGAGATGGTAAGCGCTGGATTAACTACACCATTTTTACCTCATGGTTTAGGGCACGCTTTAGGTCTGCAAGTTCATGATGCGGCTGGTTTTATGCAAGATGATAAAGGAACCCATTTAGCAGCTCCTGCAATGTATCCATTCTTACGTTGCACACGTATTGTTGAACCGGGCATGGTATTAACAATTGAACCTGGGTTTTATTTTATCGACTCTCTGCTAGCGCCTTGGAAAGAAGGGAAATACAGTACTCATTTCAACTGGAAGCTGATTGAGCATTTCAAACCATTTGGTGGTATTCGTATTGAAGATAATATTATCATCCACGATAACAAAATTGAAAATATGACCAGAGATTTACACTTAGCCTGATGAAAGCATATTTGATCCCCGCTGAAACCGTAGAATTCAGTGAAGAAATAAAGAAGAGTCGTTTTATTACATTTATTGCTCACACTGAAGGTATTGATGCAGCAAAAGCTTATATTCAGTCTATCAAAGAGCAATTTCCTGATGCCCGACACCACTGTTGGGCTTTTGTTGCAGGAAGACCCGATGACTCACAACAATTAGGTTTTTCTGATGATGGTGAGCCAACAGGTACTGCGGGAAAACCTATTCTTGCACCTCTTTTAGGGAGTGGAATGGGAGAAGTTACCGCAGTGGTTGTTCGGTATTTCGGTGGGATCAAATTAGGAACTGGCGGATTAGTTAGGGCTTATGGCAGTGGCGTTCAACAAGCATTAAAGCTTTTGCCAACAAAAACGAAAGTACCACAGTTGCGTTTTAGAGTAGCATGTGAATATTCACTTGTTTCATTACTTGAACAAGTCGTTGAACAATATCATGGGCAAGTACTTTTAAGTGAATATACTGATAAAGTCACTTTTATACTTTCATTGCCTGCCGTGCATAGCGGTGAAGTTGAAGTTAAACTACGAGATATAAGTCGTGGCAGTATGCAATTAATCCCGTTAGATAAAAATGAATAATCTTTGCTACCAAGGAAATCGCTAAATGCATTTTCGTTCAATAACCCGTATTGTCGGACTGCTTGTTATCTTATTTTCTGTCACGATGATCATTCCCGGTATTGTCGCATTAATATATCGAGATGGTGCAGGGCGTGCATTTAGCCAAACATTTATTGTTGCATTGATCATTGGATTAATGCTGTGGATCCCCAATCGACATAAAAAAAGTGAGCTTAAGCCTAAAGAAGGCTTTCTTATTGTTGTCTTATTTTGGACGGTATTGGGTAGTGTAGGGGCATTGCCGTTTATCTTTTCTGAACAACCTCACCTTTCTATTACTGATGCCTTTTTTGAGTCTTTCTCTGGACTGACTACGACTGGTGCCACGACGCTTGTGGGGCTAGATTCATTACCTAAAGCTATTTTGTTTTATCGCCAAATGCTCCAATGGTTAGGCGGGATGGGGATCATTGTATTAGCTGTCGCTATTCTTCCACTTTTAGGTGTTGGGGGCATGCAATTATATCGCGCAGAAATGCCGGGGCCATTGAAAGATAATAAAATGCGCCCTCGAATTGCAGAAACAGCGAAAGCACTTTGGCTTATCTATGTCTTATTAACCATCATTTGTGCCTTAGCATTATGGATTGCAGGTATGGATGTGTTTGATGCTATTTCTCATAGCTTTTCAACTATTGCAATTGGTGGGTTTTCTACTCACGATGCCAGTATCGGTTATTTTAACAGCCCAACCATTAATATCATTATTGGTGTATTCCTTTTGATCTCTGGTTGTAACTTTGGTTTGCACTTTGCCGTATTAACGGGAAGAAGTTTAAATATCTATTGGCGTGATCCTGAATTTCGTATGTTTATCTCAATTCAATTGGGATTAGTCATTATCTGTAGCGGTATTCTGTGGCTTTATTCTGTATATGACACAGGATGGATAACGATAAATCAGGCTTTTTTCCAAGTAGTCTCTATGGCGACAACGGCAGGTTTTGCCACAGATAGCTTTGCACAATGGCCTGCATTTTTACCTCTTCTATTATTATGTTCGGCATTTATTGGTGGCTGTGCAGGATCAACGGGTGGGGGATTGAAAGTCATTCGTATCTTGCTTTTATTCCTACAAGGGAATCGTGAATTAAAACGTCTTGTTCACCCAAATGCTGTTTATACCATCAAACTTGGTCATCGAGCATTACCTGAACGTATTATTGAAGCCGTGTGGGGATTCTTCTCTGCTTATGCGTTGGTATTTATTATTAGCTTAATGTTGTTGATAGCGACAGGCGTTGATGAATTTTCTGCATTTTCTGCCATTGCAACCACATTAAATAATCTTGGCCCTGGATTAGGTATTGTCGCTGACAACTTCACGACAATGAATCCAGCTGCAAAATGGATACTTGTCGTGACAATGCTATTTGGACGACTAGAAGTTTTCACACTATTGGTTTTATTTACCCCAACGTTTTGGCGTGATTAACCTAATACAAGGAGTAATGTATGAGCGCACTATTGCTGTATTGTAGTACCGATGGTCAAACTAAAAAGATAATGATGCAAATTGCGAATGAATTAAGACAACATGGTCATGAATGTGATGTGAGAGATTTAACCTCTGTTCAGCAGAGTTTAAATTTGTCTGCGTATAGTAAAGTCTTAGTCGGCGCTTCTGTCCGCTATGGTTATTTTAATAAAGTCCTCGATAAATTTATTACTCGCCATCTTACACAGTTAAATAATATGCCGTCAGCATTCTTTGGCGTTAATCTTACGGCAAGAAAAGCTGAGAAGAATACACCAGAGACTAATTCCTATATACGTAAGTTCTTAGAGAAGACGCCTTGGAAGCCAACCTTAACAGGTGTATTTGCCGGTGCTCTTTATTATCCTCGTTATAAATGGATTGATAGAGTCATGATCCAGTTAATTATGAAGATGACTAAAGGCGAAACTGATCCAACAAAAGAAATTGAATATACGGATTGGAATAAAGTAAGCGAATTTGCGACGTATTTTGCCAAAATTGAGTGATATTTAAACTTTACTGTGGGGTTTTTATACGTCTTGTTGGAGTTTTGAACGAACAGAAAATTATTTTAAAAAAACACTTGCGCTAATCGGGGAACTCCCTATAATGCGCATCCACTGACCGGCGATGAGCAAACAACAGCCACGAAGGACAGCGAAGAGAAAAGAAAAAAGTTTGAAAAAACTCTTGAC